>JAKITM010000102.1 GCA_021648045.1 Lysobacterales bacterium | reverse complement strand
TGACGATGTGATAGTAGGGCGTTTCTTCGATAGATATAAGCTGTTTTCTTGGTAGTGTCATGATTTTTCCCCCTTGAGTGTGAATATTGAACTATTAGGGCAAAAAAATCATCGGCTGAATGCTGAAACTGGTGTAGGATATTTTCTATGTGGTGTCTGTACCGAATGGTACGAAAAGGTTGTTTATTTGGCCATACGCGAGGCATCAAAAAAATGGACGATGCCCATACGGAACTGGAAAGTTGCGCTGAATAGATTTATGATCGAATTTGAAGACCGCTTGCAGGACTACATTTAACCAATGGCAGTTACACAGTTTAAATTACACCCTCATAAATTCAGGTTATTATTCTGCATTAGTAATGCATAATGCAGTTATACTGACCTTTCTGGTCTCATTTAATATGGCGCTAGTCTCAAATCATGTGGCGCTCTACGGAGCTTAAAAATTAATCCCAGCTTAATGCTCCGCCTGTTTGATATTCGGTTACACGCGTTTCGAAAAAATTCTTTTCTTTACGTAAGTTTGATTGTTCATCTAACCAAGTCAATGTGCATTGTGCTCCAGGAAATGGTTCTTCCATTCCTAGTGAGCGTGCTCTGCGGTTGGCAATGTAGCGGAATTGTTCGCTGTGGTCTTGAGCGTTATAACCTAAAATAGGGCTTTTCAAAATGTATTTTGCGTAGGTACTTTCAGCAGCTTCTGATTCGTCCCACATGTCACGAATAGCTTTTGGGTCAAGCTTGATGTCATTTTCAACAAATATTTGTTTAACTACGCGTATACCAAAAGATGCGTGCATAACTTCATCACGCATGATGTATTGGAATTGTTCAGCCGTGCCTTTCATCAAACCTCGCCTTTGCAGTGAAAAAATTGGTGAAAAACCATTATAAAACCAACAACCTTCAAAGATTGCTGCAAAGAAGATATATGCCATAACGAACTCGTGCAAATCATCTTTATTGGACAGGTCCATATCTGAGCGCAAAACCGAGTCTAAACGGCGATTGGCAATTTGAATTTTTTGGTTGATTTCTGGTACAACACGGTAACGGTTGTAGATTTCACCTTGGTCAAGACCGATAGTCTCGATACAGTGTTGGTAAGTCCATGTATGCAAAGCTTCTTCGTACACTTGGCGTGCTTGATAAATTTGTAGTTCTGGTGCAGTCATTTTTTCCATTACTGCCAAACCAATATTGCGCATAGCTAAGATATCAGAAGTGGTTAGATAGGATAATACATTGGTATAAACATGGCGTTCATCATCATTTAATTTATGGTGAAAGTCATGCACATCACTAGTCATATTAATGTCTAATGGTGTCCAGTGATTTTTGTTGGCATTAAGAAAGTATTTCCATGCCCATGGATATTTGAATGGTGCTAGTTGGTTAATATCTGTTTTCCCATTAACAACACGCTTATCATCTGCATTAACAGGCTCTACCGCTACTCGTGCATTGTTTTCGATATTTTCAGGGGTATGATTAGCTACTGGCACCACCTGCTCTTTTGCTTCTACGCGTGCAATAATTTCTTCTGCCTTGACATCTTTTCGAACATCTTGAGCAATTGTTGTTTTTTTGTTCTGCTCTTTTTTACCAAGCTCTAATGGGTCATCCCAATTATACATTCATCTCTCCTGCGGTTTATACGCTGATAATCCTATCATTTTTTTAATATGGAACGGTAGTGCATTTTTTACTTTATTATGCGTAATGATATGCACATATTTCTGCTTGCTTCTCTGATAGGAAACATAAGGTCAACAGGTTTTTTTATTTTTATCTACCCAAGTGCTTCCACTAGTAAAGCACACAAGCTTTTGTTTTTATTGGCACGCGTCACAATCTGGATCGAGTATTGAGCATGCCTGCGGAGCTTCTGAGCTGGACTTAATCGCCTCTGAGACTGAGCTGCTTTCTTCTACACCTTTTTCTGCTTGTGTAGCACCAAGTGAGCGCAGATAGTATGTCGTTTTTAATCCGCGAACCCAAGCTAGTTTATAGATTGCATCTAATTTTTTCCCAGATGGTTCTTCTAGGTAAATATTAAGTGATTGACCTTGGTCAATCCATTTTTGACGCCGCGATGCCGCTTCAATCATCCAGCCCGCATCGACTTCAAATGCGGTGGCATATTTAGTTTTCAAAGCATCGGGTACTCGGTCAATTTTTTGTACACTTCCATCAAAGTATTTGAGGTCATTAATCATCACATCATCCCAAATATCTAGGGCTTTAAAATCTTCAACTAAGTATTTATTAACAATAGTGAACTCACCCGATAAATTAGATTTAACGAATAAATTTTGATAAATTGGCTCAATTGATTGTGAAACACCAGAGATATTTGAAATCGTTGCAGTTGGTGCAATCGCCATGGTATTAGAGTTGCGCATACCTTGCGATTTAACTTTTTTACGTAGTTTGTCCCAATCCATGGTAAATGATTTGTCTTGCTGAATGTATTTACCGCGTTCTTGTTCCAATAGTTCAATCGAGTCAATTGGCATTATGCCACGCGACCACAAAGAGCCCTCATAACTGGGGTAAGTGCCACGGTGTGCTGCCAAATTACTGGATGCCTGAATAGCAAAATAAGATATCGCTTCCATCGATTCATCGGCAAACTGAATGGCTTCATCGCTTGCATAGGCTAAATTTTGTTTATATAAGGCATCTTGAAAGCCCATTAAACCAATACCAACTGGGCGATGCTTGAGGTTTGAGCGGCGTGCTTGTGGAACGCTGTAAAAGTTATAATCTATGACATTATCCAACATACGCATGGCTGTTGTTATGGTTTTTTCTAGCTTTTTATAGTCCAGACCTTCTGCGGTTGTGTGTTGTGGCAAATTGATCGACCCTAAATTACACACAGCAATTTCTTCATCACTAGTGTTGAGCATAATCTCCGTACATAAATTTGAGCTATGTACGACACCTACATGTTGTTGTGGTGAACGGATATTGCACGGGTCTTTAAAGGTTATCCACGGGTGACCTGTTTCAAATAACATACCTAGCATTTTGCGCCAAATATCGATGGCTTTCACCTTTTTGGTGTTTATCATCTTGCCATCGGCTGCCAGTTTTTCGTAGTGCTCGTATTTTTCACGAAAAGCTTTACCATATAATTCGTGCAACTCAGGCACTTCTTCTGGAGAGAATAGTGTCCATGATTTTTCTTCTGCGACGCGCTCCATAAATAAATCAGGAATCCAGTTGGCTGTATTCATGTCATGTGTACGACGACGCTCATCGCCGGTATTTTTTCGCAAGTCTAGAAACTCTTCGATATCCACATGCCATGTTTCAAGATATGCACACATTGCTCCTTTGCGCTTGCCACCTTGATTAACGGCAACTGCCGTGTCATTTGCAACTTTCAAAAATGGCACGACTCCTTGTGATTCACCATTGGTGCCTTTGATGCGAGAACCAAGTCCGCGAACCCGTGTCCAATCATTACCTAAACCACCTGCATATTTTGATAACAACGCATCATCTTTAATGGCATCGAAAATACCAGCTAAGTCATCGGGCACAGTTGTTAAGTAACAACTAGATAATTGTGGTCGAAGTGTTCCGGAGTTAAATAAAGTTGGCGTTGAGCTCATGAAATCAAATGAGCTCAATAAATTGTAAAACTCAATGGTTTTTTCTTCGCGGTCTACTTCATTAATGGCAAGCCCCATTGAGACGCGCATAAAAAAGTTTTGTGGTAATTCAATTTTGCAGCCACCACAGTGAATGAAGTATCTGTCATATAATGTCTGAAAGCCTAAATAGGTAAAATCCAAGTCTCTTTCAGGTTTAATAGCTGCTGCTAGTTTATCCAAATCATAACTGGCCAACTCTGGAGTTAACAGTTCATTTTTTATGGCTTTGTGAATGTATTTTTTAAAGCTGTCTGGATACAGGTCTACCATCTGAGATTGAGTTGCTGTTTTTTCTTTACCGTACAAAAAAGTCAATGCTTCTGAACGCAAACCATCCAACAATAAGCGCGCTGCTACTTTAGAGTAGTTGGGGTCTTTTTCGATGTACTGACGCGCGCACATAACAATAGCAGAGCTTAAGTCTTTTTCAGCGATACCATCAAAGATATTGCGATAAGCTTGTTTGAGAATCAATTCTTTATCGACACCATTCAAGTCCTTAACTGCTTCACTTATAATAATTTCCAGCCGTTGGTCATCTAATTGCTTGCTCGTGCCATCACTTGCAACAACATTAATAATAGGGCCTTCTACTTTTTTCTTTTTACGCGCCTTTACCTTAGCTCTTTTTTCAGCTTGCTTGGCTCGATACAACACATAGTCTCTGGCAACTTTATGTTCACCTGAACGCATCAAAGCTAATTCGACATAATCCTGAATGTCTTCAATATGAATTGTGCCACCATCTTCCAAACAGCGAAACAAACCACTAACCACTTCTTGGGTAAGTTTTTCAACTTTCTCTCGAATACGGGCAGATGCTGCTGCTTGACCACCTTCGACAGCCAAAAAGGCTTTAGTCATCGCAACTGAAATTTTTGAAGCATCAAAGCCTGTAACTTTTCCATTCCTGCGAATAACACGGTATTCACCCGGTGCCGTAGGCGCAACTGCTTGTGTTTGTTTTTTTGAAGACATATTTTGATGTGTTTTTTTGTTTGTACCCTGTGTTTCTGTTGGTTGCATTACCACTCCGCTTATTGCATTACCACTCCGCTTGTTGCATGTTAATTGTATTTAAAGAACTTTGCACAACTTTCTATTTAAGAAGCCTCTGATAAATAGATAATCTTTTTTTTACTGACTCAGTTTTAACCTAATATTTATCAAAATCTTGAATGGAATCATTATATTAAGCATCGCTTTCATTTCCATAAGAATGTTTTTACCTGCTCGTTTATTTTTATTTTATTTTTGACATTAGCTAAAAATTAAGTTGCTATCTTATAGGGTAAAACCCGCAAGATGGGCGGCAAAACCATTTCCGGCAAGGTGATGTATGCCATCTGAGGGTTTTTCTTCCTCTACATGGCCAGCTTCGCCATTCTTTCACTGCTGGTCACCACCACTGGAGTCGACCCGGTGACCGCCTTTTCTACCGTCGGCGCCAACCTAGGCCCTGCCATGGGTAAAGCCAGCGAAAACCGTGTTGTGAGTACTACGACAGAGTGGGTGGAGCGAAGTGTCTTGACAGAGAGAAATAAGGCGGCATAATTTAAAGCTTTAGGCGACAACTATCTTGACAAACGCCGTGTCTGTCCTGAATGGTAAATGGTAATTACCTGTTTCTTGAAAAGGATTAATCATACAAGGCATTTAAACGGACAAATAATAGTTGGCTTTTGCTCGTTCCTCGCTATTTTAGCCAACTATCATTTGCCGCTTAATGAGGCGTTGAGGCTGTAGAAAAACCCCAAATGCTCTATTTTATTGAAAATAGTGAGATATATCACATTGATTGTTAAGGATATATTTTTGTTATAAGTGGGTTTTTTTAATATTCGGAGGTTTTTCTACAGCCTCGTTAGGGATCAGGTAAAAAATGCAAATGTATGAACTAATAGAGCCTGAGACAATAGATTGTATTGGATGCTGGGAAGGCAATACACAACAATTTGATATGGTTGTTGGTTATTCTCTTTTCGGGCATATTTTATTATTTGCGACCGAATCAAACGAATATGCTGTATTACATCCTTTCCGACAGTCAATGAAGCAGTATGGTGCATTTGAAAACACAGAGAGCTTTGAAAACGAAGTGCTTAAGGATGAAGGTTTTATAGAGTATGTATTTGAACCAGAGCATTTACAGTTGGTTTCAGAACATGTTGGCCTACTAGAAAAGTTAGAAGTATATATTCCATGTCCTTATCCTATGGTTGGTGGTAGTTGCGAGCCTGACACATATTCAAAAGGTAATGTTTGGGTATTCATAGAACTAGTAGGGCAAACTCATGGTCTATAGTTTATCGCCTAACAAAGCCATTAATTCGTCACAATGAATGTGGCTTGGATGCTGCGGCTACGCGCCAGTTATGGCAATGTTGAGGCTGTAAAAAAAACCCAAATGCTCTATTTTATTGAAAATTGCGAGATGTATCGCCTTGATCATTAAGAGTATATTGTTTTATAAATAAGGCTTTTTAATATTCGGGGGTTTTTCTACAGCCTCGGAGCTATAGTCAAATCTGGTGTATGGCCGTTTAAGCCGTCTCCTGCAATTGATCCTGTATAACTTCTTTTCCGTCCTTAAATTTCACGCCTCTGATAACATCGGCAAGTAGCCGGTAACCCCTCAAGCGATTCCACTTATTCTGTGCTGTCATCATCAGTTTCCAGGTCATCGATAAAGTCGTTTTTCGACTACCACAGCTCTTGGTCCGGGTTGTTCTCAGCCTGACTGTTGCAAATACCGACTCAATCGGGTTGCGGGTTCGGATATGTTGCCAGTGCACAGCCGGAAAGTCATAAAAGGCCAGCATCGCTTCCTTGTCTTTCACTAGGCACTTCATCGCTGCCGGGTATTTGTCTTCAAATCGCCTCACGCAACTGCTAAATGCTTTATATGCAGCTGTTCTGGTTTCTGCCATCCAAATGTCGTGTAATGCCTCTTTGACCTTAGGCTGTAAAGCCTTCGGCAACTTGTTCAAAACATTCGCCGTTTTGTGAACCCAGCAGCGTTGTTGCTTTGTCTGTGGCCATTTCTTGGTGAGTGCTTTCCAAAAACCGAGCGCGCCATCGCCTGTGGCCAATTTTGGCGGTATCTTTAACCCTTGGCTTTCCAGTTGCTCCAAGGCCTCAGTCCAGCTTGCCTCAGACTCCCGGTAGCCATCCACTACCGCTAAAACTTCTTTGCGCCCCGTGTCATCAGAGCCAATAATAACCAACAGACATAGGCGATCATCCATTCTTACATTGCAGTAAACACCATCAGCCCAAATATAAACAAAACGGCGATGGCTTAGATCTCTTTTCCGCCAGTGGTCGTAATCTGTTTCCCAGCCTTGCTTTAATCGGCTGACTGTATTCGCTGATAATCCCTTCGCGCCTTCTCCGAGCAATACTTCCAACGCTGGCTGCATATCACCGGTAGATATTCCTTTCAAATACAGCCAAGGGATAAATCCTTCCAGGTTCCGGGTGCGCTTCAAGTAAGGTGGCACCAGTTGGCTGTTGAACTTAATACCCTGACTGCTGCGATCCCGTACCTTCGGTACTTTGACGGATATATCGCCCATGCCGGTCTGAATACTGCGTTCAGGCAAATAACCATTGCGTACTACAGCTTGATGACCAGAAACTGTTAAATGCGCGTATTGTTCAATCAGTGAGCCTACTTCTGCTTCTATTGCAGCACTCAATAAGTCTCTTGCTCCTTGTTTTAATAGTGCCTCTAATGGATTTTCTAGTGGTGTTTTCAGTGAAATAATATTATTATCTTTCATGTGGTGTATCTCCTGTTGGTTGTTGATCCTCAAAGATCAATCAACAGGATACACCGCTTTTTAATTTAACTCATACACCAGAAATCATCATAGCTCCTGAAGCTGATATATATGACGAACACGGAAATCATATTATTGTTAATGCATGGAGCCCCGATGTACAACAATTTCTTTCAGAGATAACAGGGAAAGATCTACCAAAAGATCCCGAACCGCCCATTAAGATGAATCGCTCAAACTGGAAACGGGCTCACCAAGACATAACTGAAGTATTTAATCGACTCAACGAACTGAGTTTAATAGCCCTGCAAAAAGCAGGAACAACACAATCTGACGGTTTTTCAGATTGCGTAGAATTATACAATGCTCAACAACTTAATCAGGATGCTTTTTTGGGCTTTTGCTTTTACACAGGGCAGGACGAAAAACGAGCCAAGAAAACGAGCGAGTTGCCTCTAGCCATTTGGGGAAGCCCAGAAGGCGACGACAAAGCCACTGAAACCATTGGTCAACTTGTTGTGGACATCTTTACTGATTCAGGGTTTACGGTAGAGTGGAATGGCTCATCAAAGACGAGGCCTATTCTATATCTACACGGTTATAGCGCAAAATAGAATTCATCGTCGAAGAAGGGGTATGTATATGCGCCCGAAAGAGCGATCAGCAGACCATGTAGACTAACATAACGCATCTCATATGATGCAATAACGTAAGCGGTTAATAAACACCGCCCTTGCTCACCCACCCCTGATCTGATCCATGTTGATATTGCCCGGTAGCAATGCCTCGATGGCTTCCACGGTTTCTGCTTTTGGCAGTTCAGTAAACACATAGC
>JAKITM010000101.1 GCA_021648045.1 Lysobacterales bacterium | reverse complement strand
CGGGGACAATATATTGGACTTTGGTTGATGTTTGATCTTTGCTCTTTGTTTTTTTATGGTTGATGTTTGATGTTTGATGTTTGATGTTTGATGTTTGATGTTTGATGTTTGATGTTTGATGTTTGATGGGCATTGTATAACCGCAGGTGTCTAGTTTAAGCTAAGAGCTGATCGTTGGTTTTATCTTTATGCCGGGCAACCAGTCGGATGAGCTGTACTGACACGGGGCGCCTGGCGGTAGTGGGTCGCTACCGGTAGCCTGGGGCAAGCCGGGTGAAATTTTGGAGCAACTGAAAAGCCAGGAACCACAGATCAACCCTACACCAAAATACAACTATAGCTCGTAATTAATATAGTCTCTATAGAACCCATGAGCTACTTTTAGTGCAGCTGGTTTTTCTAGTTATGGGGGGGTACAATTTTACCAAATAATTTAGAAAACACACTCTTCTTGCTTGGCTTAGGTGAGTCTTCAACAACACTTTCGCCTGATTCAACGCTAACACTGCTTATTGCGTGCATGGCACAAAATAATGCAAACACATACCTTTGTGGTATTTTCAGCTGTGTGGTGGTAGCGCTTATCGATATTGGGTTTAGCGCCCAAGTAGCGATTATTTGGTCTACATGCTCAAACACAGTTAGTTTTGATAAATCCGGCCAATAGATTATTTCTATCTCATTATTTAGGCTTGCGCCCACAGGCAAGCGGCCTTTGCTAGCCAGTAGCGCAGCTTCCCAGACTATTTCTGTGGCATTTAGGGCAGCAGTTTTGACTAAGTCGGAGTTAGGGGCAACCTGCGCTAGCTTGGTATCATTAAATACTGGGTTAGCTTGAGCATGCTTCAGCTTACTCCAATCAAAACAATAAAAGCTCTGACTGCTGAGCTCATATAAAACTCTGCCGGCTACGGTTGTGATGACCACATCTGATTTGCTGAGCTTTGCCACTTTTATAGCTTTGGATAGATAATGGTATAGGTATTTCTCTGGCGTAATATATATTTGTTTTAAGTTAGTGGGGTCGTTTAAGTCTACATCTTCGTTAGAACCTATGTACTTACGCAGTTTAAACCGGTGGCGTGACTCGAGATCAGCGCTTGCCTGATTATTGCTGTTGTTAGGGCTTAACGCTGAGTTGGAATTACCGTAACTGTTAGGGGTTACATTAAGGCTCTGGTTGGTAGAACCTTGTTTGATTCTTAGTGTTGTTACAGTTGCTAGGCTTTTCTCAACTGGCTTGACGAGTTTGAATATCTTATCAATAACCTTTTTTAAGTCATTCTGTTGTATCGGTTTTGCCAGGCCAAAAAGACGGTTTTCGCCTGTGCCGTCAGTAAATTCTTCTGTCGGCGCATGCAGTATGATGGCATATTTATTGTCACTTTCTAAACTTTCAAGGAAATTTTTAGTGATGTTAGGACTATGGTCTAATATCAGTAGCTCGGCCTCCTTGTTGGTCTTGCATAATCTGGCATTAGGGCATAAACCGGAGCTAAAGAAATAATTCAATGAGCTCTTTGTGATGTTGTCTAAGTCTTTTAAGCCAACTTGTAATTTAGAGGATGCATTCACTGTTTTAGTCTTTTTTAGTTTTTCGATTGAGTGTTAAATTTCTAGCAACATGAACCATACTAGCATTTTATCTATAGGCTTCCAATCACTACCTAGTTAATCCCACTTGGATCCGTAGACTCATACGGGTGCAGAGCGCATAATAATGACCAAAAGCGTGTGCTATGTGCCGCAATGAACCTACGGATTTAGGTTATACAAATATTCAGTCTGACAGTGTGTCTATCAGGTCTAACATAAACTCTGAGTCTTCTTGAGTTTGATTCTCCCATGCCTCAAAACCGAGTGACTGCAGGATCTTCAGGCCTTTATCTTCGTTGTGCATATCGTTGAGTAAAGCTCTAATATCTTCGGCCTTATTCGATAGTTTTGGCCCCACCAAAAAAATATGTCGAATCACAGATATTTCACTAGTAATAATTGGCCTGATCTGGCTTTTGACGAATTTAGACATATTATCATAGGCATCCAGCAGAAAAAATCCTGCCTCTGCGGTCTCGTTGATAAGGTTTTTAGCAACCAGTACATAGTTCTTTTGTTTTTCTATGCTTATATTTTTTGCGTTTAAGTCGGCAGGTTCGAGCATAATCATACCCACACTGTTAACCTGTGGATCATCCGCCATGGCGATGGTGCAGTTTTCTTTTAAATCCTCAACCGTCTGAATATCGGAATCGTCTTTGACACAAATCACAGCCTCATCTGGCTTATCTGCAGGTGCTGCGATAGCTAAAAAACCTTTTTCCCGGATTAACATGGCAGCCTCATAAGGATTTGCAAAGATTAAATCTATTTTATCATCAATAATATCTTTTCTTTGCACATCAAATGAATCATAAAGCTTTAGGTGGATGCCCTCACCAGTCTTTTTTTGTAACCAGGTATTAAAAATATACCAGCCTGCGATGTAGTCAGGTGAGAAATCGGGGCTTACCGTCATTGTATAAGTCATGCTTTCTTCTCCTCTGCCAACATGGCTTTGTAGGTCTCGGTTAGTTCATTAATCTTGGTTCTTGAGGGTTTTCTTCTAATTGATGCAAAACCAACAGTTTTACCGTCGCGTACATTAGGAACCACAACAGCATATACCCAGTAAAAAGAACCATCTTTTCTCAGGTTTTTGACATATCCACGCCACTTCTTTCCCTGATCCTTTACGGTATCCCATAAATCTTTGAAAGCCGCGCTGGGCATATCGGGGTGGCGTAGAACACAATGAGGTTGTCCGATTAATTCATCTTTCTCGAAACCAGACATATCTACAAAAGCTTGATTACAGTGTGTAATGATACCGTCGGTATCAGTACGCGACACAATTAATTTGCCCTCTGGAAATGGGATTTCTTCATCAGTAAGAGTCTTTTCACTCTGAGAGCCATCATAGTAATTAATTTGCACTTTAGTCATTGCCGGATCCCTTCTAGATTAGATTAATTCAGAAATTTTCTTTGAGGCTCGCTTTACATCAAGAAAAATCAAGCCTAGCTTCGCGTTAGCTTTTGCCATTATTGTCAACACAGCATCATCACCAGCTTTTACCATTAAAACATACCCGTTGCCGCCTTTAACCAATACTTGGTCCAAGTCACCCCTGGATAATTCCTGGGCTGTTCTATCACCCAGTGAAAGCATGGCAGCACTCATTGCACCTACGCCATCCTCATCTACTGAGGATGGTAACTGTGCTGCCATTACCAGTCCGTCGGTAGAAATAATAGCTGAAGCTTCTACATCAGCTGAGGAACTATTTAATTCGTTTAATACATTATCTAACATTTCTGTGCGCATGACCCTGCTCCTTAGAATATTCATCGGTGTATCCGATGAACTAATACAATATTTTAGCAGACTTAATATATTCTTACATAAGCCTACAAAGATCTACATAATGCAATTAACATGCCAGCTTATAAGAAAAGCCTAGCATGCTAAAGCACATATAGGGTTTATCCTTGGTGCTGAAGGGGCCTTGAGTTGACTAGCCTTGCATGTGTGACAAGTTTTGTCATGATCTAACCATAAGCGTCAGCTGGCTAAGTATATTCCCTAAGCAAAAATAGAAGACGGGATGGTATTGAATAAGCTTGTTACCCTTGCTTTCGAATGCGCCGCCTATACTTGCGCTTATTTTCCCCGTAGCGTGAAAATAGTATCCAAGCCAAAGAAGTCATAGCAGGGCGTTGCAAACTTGGCTCACCTTCAATCACAAGAACAAACACTTCCTCACCTATCGTTAACGGCCAGAAACCCAGGCAACTTTTACCGGATATATCGGTTATTGACCAAGCACTTGAATTAATCTTCAGTTTCGTAGTAATACTTACAGCGCGGCGCCTGTGCAAAATGGCAATTTCAGCTGATAACGCTGATATTTCTTCACTCTGTGCGTCTGTAAATCCGTGACTAACAATACAAAACCCCTGTGAATCACATAGCAATGCTTTCTTATTTTTCGAGAGGTCCCGAATTAAGCTCTGGAGATTGTCTTCAAGTTGCACATCTGGGACAACTACTTCTTTAGTAACAACCTGTAATAGTTTTAGCTTAATACACTCATCGAATCTGTATTCTATTTGCGCACTATTGCTAGTAAGAAATAGCGCGGACAAGGTTTTATCATTTAATGCTGGGCTCTTAGGCAAAGAAAACAATCTTGTTAATACATCCTTTTGCCAGTGTTTCGAGTTACTCTGCGTAAAATGGTATGCGCTTGTCGGTGTTGCTGTAAGGTATTTTGGTTTTTTGCTAAAAAACATAATTTCGAGTGTTCCAGTTATATATATATTTGAGCACATGGGTTTGAGCCTCAAACCTTACCATAATTATTACATACTCCCCTTAACCCGTTATATTTAAGCGGCGCGGTAGGCTGGAGAGATTGGAGCAGACAAAGCCTTTAGGAGCCTGAATCTCTGGGGGCGCGCGACGACCTTTTCTCTCTGGCAATTTAAGAGTTTCTTTTAGCCAGTATCGTCAAATCTGACCTTAACGAATATAATAAAGTCCAATATCGCTCTCCAACTTTCTCCTAAGAGGTTAATCTATTATTGTACAAAATGCATCACCTATGACTGTTTTAAAGGAATGCTTGGCTACCGATGTTGAGTTTGATATTTCAGAATCAGAAACTGAACGGGTTAACATGGAACTGAGATTGATACTAAAGGCAATTACCCGAAACGGTTGAAAAACCTGCCCAAGCTTTTATGCTAGCGCATCATTCTTTCTTTAGTTTGGTTTAAGACTATATTAGTGCAATAACCACCCTGACACAGGCCTCTATCATGAAAAGAAATGTTCAGTATTATTTCATATTGGAAAAATCCCGCCTGCACTTGTGGTTTAAATCTGGTATCATGCGTTCGCGATTTATGGTCTATAGCTTATTTGAGTGTATTTTACCTTATTAGATTATTGAGAAAATCACCAAACCATAGCAACCGCACCTCAAGAAAGCACACTTATCATCCGAATCTAGAAGGGAAATATTATTATGAAACTCACTAAAACATTACTTGCTAGCAGTTTATTGTTAGCTTCCGGACTTGCGACAGCCGAAACGGACTGGATCGTTCGCGCAGGTTTTTCCGTAGTTGCCCCGGACTCCAATAACCACCCTCTTGTTTCCGTTGAGGATGCGACATCACTTTCCTTTACCTTAGGTAAGATGATGACACAAAACATCGAACTGGAAGTATTGGCAGCTTGGCCGTTTGAGCATGACATTACGATTGGTGGAACTAAAGTTGGCTCTGCCAAGCACTTACCACCTACAGTTAGCCTGAATTACCACTTTATGCCTGAGGCCACTTTCGACCCATATGTAGGCGTAGGCATTAACTACACTTTTTTCTGGGATGAAAGCACCAGAGGCGCGCTAGATGGTACACGCTTAAGCCTTGGTGATTCATTTGGTTTCGCGCTACAGGCGGGTGCAGATTTCAATTTATCGAACAACTGGTTGATTAATGCAAGCGTTCGTTACATTGACATTTCTACCAAAGCGACATTAGATGGCGTTTCATTGGGGAATGTGAATATTGACCCGATTGTGTACAGCCTAAATTTTGGTAAACGCTTCTAAGCTCGAACAACTGTAATATAGCCCCGTAAATCGGTCGATTTACGGGGCTTTTTTATGCCTGAACTCCCGCTTGTACGGGAGTGGCTAAGCCGGGAAACAAGCGTACGGATTTAAGCTTTTGCTCTTCGATTTTAGCCATACCCATTAAATAGCTGCGACCTTCTTTATCTACGGTGTAGATGCGCCACAAGCCCGCATTAGTGACATTTGAAACTTTGAGATCAAGAATATCCAATGGTCTACCGTGGTGGATTTCAATGGCTTGTTGCGGACTCAAGTCAAGCCGGGGAAAGCTCTGTAATGCAGCATCAACGGGTAATAGCAAGCTATCCAGTTGTAATTGTGACTCACCGTCTGCCAATAGCAGCTCCAGTTGTTCAATGCTAATGGCATGTTCCACAGTAAAGTCCCCAGCTTGGGTGCGCCGCAAACCGGTCAAGTGAGCGCAGCTACCTAATGCAATCGCAATATCCTCTGCCAGCACGCGGATATAGGTGCCTTTGGAGCTGCGAACGGTGAAGATCAATTCCGGCAATTCCCAACTGATAAGTTTTAGCTGGTGGATATGTAAATTACGCGGGGGACGCTCTACTTCAATGCCTTCACGGGCCAATTCATAAAGTTTTTTACCATCGCGTTTAAGCGCTGAATACATTGGCGGAATTTGGGTCTGTGCCCCAAGAAATTCAGACAATACCGCTTCAATACTAGCTGAATTGAGTTCTGGTATCGGTTGGCTGCCCTTTATCTCACCTTCAGAATCAGCAGTGGTAGTAGTAATGCCAAGCTTGGCAACTGCACGGTAGCTTTTATCAGCATCCAGCAAAAAGGTGGAAACTTTAGTGGCTTCGCCGAAGCAGATGGGTAATAAGCCGGTGGCGAAGGGGTCGAGGCTACCGGTGTGGCCGGCTTTTTTAGCCTGAAAAATACGTTTAACGATTTGCAGAGCTCGATTTGAACTAATACCTGCCGGTTTATCCAGTAACAAAATGCCGTGAACATCGCGGCCGCGTCTTTGCCGAGCCATTACTTGTTATCGTTATCGCTGTTGTTGTCACTGTTATCAGGGTCCCAATCGGGATGATCGGCATCCTGGTGCAAGGCTTTAGCGATGAGTTCGTCAATACGCGCTCCCGTTTCTACTGATGCATCGTGTAAAAAGCGCAACTCGGGCACATAACGCATACGCATTTTGTGCCCCACTTGTTTACGAATAAAACCGGCGGCTTTATTCAGGGCTTTAATCGAAACAGCAGCTTCTTCGGCATTAAAAACAGTTACATATACCCGGGCCATGGAAATGTCCCGGGTAACAACAACTTCCGACACACTGACAAAACCAACATCCGGGTTTTTCACATCCTTTTGGATAATTTGTGCGATCTCGCGGTGCAGCTGTGCTGCAACCCGTTCTGACCTAGTAAACTCCCGTGGTGTCATTATCCTGCCTTTTACTCTTCAGGCGCATCTAGTGTACGCTGGACTTCGATACGCTCGAAACATTCGATTTTGTCGCCGGGGCGAACATCATTGTATTGTTTAACACCAATACCACACTCGGTACCCGCCTGAACTTCGCTGACATCATCTTTATGCCGACGCAGTGACTCAAGCTCACCTTCATAGATAACCACATTATCTCGCAATACACGAATGGGGTTGGCGCGACGAACCACGCCTTCGGTGACGATACAGCCGGCAATTGGCCCCATCCGTGAAGATCTGAATACATCTTTAACATCTGCAGTGCCAAGAATGTTCTCTTTAGTTTCCGTACCTAAAGTACCAATCAAAGCTTGCTTCACATCATCAATGGCATCATAAATAATACTGTAATAACGCAAATCAAGGCCACTGTCAGAAATAATCTTACGGGCTTTAGCATCGGCACGCACATTAAAGCCAATCAATATCGCCTGGGATGCATGCGCCAATGTAGCATCGGACTCTGTAATTCCGCCAACACCACTGGAAATAACCTTAACTTCAATGTCGTCATTTGACATTTTAATTAACGACTCTTTTAGCGCTTCCACACTGCCCTGAACATCGGCTTTGACCAGCACATTAACTTCCAGCTTCTCGTCTTTGCCCATATTGTCGAACAGGTTTTGTAATTTAGCTGCTTGTTGTGCCGCCAGACGACTTTCGCGCTCATGCTCATGTCTTTCTTGAGCCACCTCGCGTGCGCGGCGTTCATTAGCAGCCACAATCATGCTATCGCCAGCTTCGGGAACACCCGAAAGACCCAGCACCGCAACCGGCATGGATGGACCGGCTTCGGTTACCGTGGTTCCAGACTCATCAAACATAGCCCGAACCCGACCAAATTTAGTACCCGCCAGAATCATATCACCTTTTTTCAAGGTACCATCCTGAATCAGGATAGTCGATACTGGACCACGGCCTTTGTCCAGACTGGCTTCAACTACCAGTCCACGCGCTGGATTTTCCGGCCAAGCTTTAAGTTCCATCAGTTCAGCCTGCAAGGTAATCGCATCCAGTAAGCTGTCTACGCCCTCACCTGTTATTGCTGAAACATTAACAAACTGCTCTTCACCACCCCAATCTTCGGGGATAACTTCCTCGGCAGACAGTTCATTTTTAACCTTTTCAGGGTCGACATTTTCTCGGTCAATTTTGTTGACTGCAACGATGATTGGCACACCGGCTGCACGCGAATGCTGAATCGCTTCTTTTGTTT
>JAKITM010000100.1 GCA_021648045.1 Lysobacterales bacterium | reverse complement strand
CGGGAAAACAAATCGTCGAACTGGCGAACCGCTATTACAGCTATGATGATGAAGGCGCCTTGCCGCGCAGTATTGCCACTAAAGCTGCTTTTGAGAATGTTATGTCGCTGGATATCGCCATGGGCGGCTCAACCAACACAGTCTTGCACCTGCTGGCGGCCGCTCAAGAAGCCGAAGTCGACTTCACTATGACCGACATTGACCGCTTATCCCGCGAGGTGCCTAATTTTTGTAAAGTTGCACCCTCCACACCTTTCTACCATATGGAAGATGTCCACCGTGCCGGTGGCATAATGGGAATATTGGGAGAGTTAAAACGCGCGGGTTTATTGACCACCAATATACGCACGGTTTTAGGTATAAGTTTGGGGGAGCAAATTGATACATATGATATTACCCTAACTAAAGATCAGGCTATTTTGGATTTCTACCGGGCAGGACCGGCCGGAATTCGCACCACCAAAGCATTCAGTCAGAATTGTCGCTATGACAGCCTCGATATTGACCGCCAGCAAGGCTGTATTCGCAGCCAGGAATATGCTTATTCCCAGGATGGCGGCTTGGCTATTCTCAGCGGTAATCTGGCGACCGCCGGTTGTATTGTAAAAACCGCAGGTGTAGTCGCAGAAAACCTGGTTTTCAATGGGATTGCTAATGTTTTTGAAAGTCAGGAATCTGCGGTTGAAGGTATTCTTGCAGGCGAGGTAAAAGCTGGTGATGTTGTGGTTATTCGTTATGAAGGGCCTAAAGGCGGTCCCGGTATGCAGGAAATGCTCTACCCCACCACTTACCTGAAAAGCATGGGGCTGGGGACGCAATGCGCATTGGTCACAGACGGCCGATTTTCCGGTGGCACCTCTGGGTTATCTATCGGGCATGTTTCACCCGAAGCCGCAGCGGGTGGCGTTATTGCCCTAATTGAGCCGGGTGATTCGATTGAAATTGACATCCCCAAACGCACGATTCATTTGAATATAGCAGCTGATGAAATGGCGCGGCGACAGGCAGCTATGCTCGCAAAAGGTGAGCTCGCTTGGCGGCCGAAAAACAGAATTCGCAAAGTAAGTGATGCCCTAAAGGTATATGCAATGCTAGCAACCAGTGCCGATAAAGGCGCGGTTAGAAATAAAGATTTATTAGCGAAAATATAAAAACCCAAAAAACAGGTTCGGCGTGATTGTTATACGCGTGGGCATAACGCACCTAAGGTAAAGAAACTCCGCACAAAGGAAACCACAGTGTCCCCAAACGAAAGCTTTAATTACCTGAGAAACATCCTGCTAGCGCCGGTATATGATGTCGCCCGCGAAACCGAAGTCACTCCGCTGGATAAATTATCCCAGCGTCTCGGGGTAAAAGTACTATTAAAGCGCGAGGACCAACAGCCGGTTCACTCATTCAAACTTCGCGGTTCCTATAACAATCTGGTGCATTTATCAGAGGCACAAAGACAACAGGGCGTGATCGCAGCATCAGCCGGAAATCACGCACAGGGTTTGGCGTTAGCGGCTAAAAAATTGGCTGTTGATGCCACTATTGTGATGCCGATAACCACACCTGAAATCAAGATCAATAGTGTCCGTCGACTGGGCGCTGATGTTCGTCTGTTGGGAAAAAGTTTTGATGAGGCCCAGTTGGAATGCCTCAAACTGGCAGAAGCCGAGAACAAAACCATCATCCATCCTTTCGATAACCCCGATGTGATTGCCGGCCAAGGTACGGTTGCGGTCGAATTACTGCGCCAAGTCCCCCACCCGGATGTGGTTTTCATTCCCTGTGGTGGCGGTGGTTTACTCGCAGGCATGGCTGTCTACCTCAAGCAAATGCGCCCGCAAATTAAAATTATAGCGGTTGAAGCTGATGATTCCGCTTGTCTTAAAGCGGCCATGGATGCCGGCCATCCTGTAGACCTCGAAAGTGTGGGTCTGTTTGCTGACGGGGTAGCAGTAAAACGCATTGGCGATGAAACATTCCGACTAATTCGCCAATATTGTGATGCTGTTATTGTCGTCAACAGTGATGAAATTTGTGCCTCCATAAAAGATATTTTTGAAGAAACCCGGGTGATAGCAGAGCCTGCTGGGGCCTTGTCTCTGGCGGGTTTGCAAAAGTATTGTCACGAAAACGAAATAGCTTCTGAGCAACAAATGGTCGCCATTTTATCCGGTGCCAACATGAATTTTCATAATCTGCGATATGTATCCGAACGCTGCGAGTTAGGTGAGCAGAAAGAAGCCATTCTTTCAGTTACCATTCCAGAAGAGAAGGGCAGCTTTAAACGCTTTTGTGAAGCCCTTGGCGGTAGAGTAATCACTGAATTTAACTATCGCTATAACGGCGATGATGCTGCTAATATTTTTGTAGGGATTCGGCTTACAGGTGGTGCTGAAGAGTCCCGACAACTGGTAGCTGAGTTATCTGCAAATGATTACAAAGTGGAAGATTTTTCCGACAACGAGTTGGCTAAATTACATATTCGGCACATGGTGGGTGGCAAAGGCCAGGCTGGTATAAATGAAAGGATTTTCCGCTTCCAGTCACCGGAATACCCCGGTGCTTTGGAAGAGTTTTTGAACACGCTTGGCTCATTATTCAATATCACCCTGTTTCACTACCGTAACCACGGCGCGGCATTTGGGCAGGTACTGGCAGGTTTTGAGGTAAAAGAAGATCAGGAGCTGGCATTCTTCCAGCATTTAAAAGCTCTGGGTTATGCCTGGGCAGAAGAAACCGACAACCCGGCCTACCATTCATTTTTGTGAAGCGGGCATGCCACAACTCAGGGTAAATTCCGTCAGCGCCAATCCGGTATGTTTTTTTCATAGGCAGTGATCTCAGCTTCACTAGCCAATGTCCAGTCGATACTGTCAACGCCTTGCCGCAGACAGTATTTGTGGAAGCGGTCAATTTCAAAACGATATTCATTATTCTCTGTGGTCACAGACTGTGACTCTAGGTTAATGGTAGCGATCAACTCAGCTTGTTCCGCCGCTGCCATTAAAGCTTTAACTTCTACAGCAGCCAAAATAACCGGAAGTAAGCCGATATTGATACAGTTGCCATAGAAAATATCGGCAAAGCTTGGAGCAATGATGACTTTGAACCCGTATTCCTGCAAAGCCCAGGGTGCATGTTCACGGCTGCTGCCGCAGCCAAAGTTTTGACCGGTAAGCAAAATAGAGGCGCCCTTGTAATCAAGCTGGTTGAGGATGAAGTCAAAATTTTCCTGCGTGCCTTCATTATCCAGATAGCGCCAGTCATGAAACAGATGTTTACCAAATCCCACTCGCTCTGTGCTTTTTAAAAATTGCTTGGGGATGATTTGATCTGTATCGATGTTGGCCTGATCGAGCGGGACGAGCTGGCCTTTATGTGTGCAAAACTTATCCATCAACGCTGACTCCTTCTATATCGACAAAGCGACCGGCAATGGCTGCTGCGGCTGCCATGGCAGGGCTGACAAGATGGGTGCGGCTGGCGCGGCCCTGACGGCCTTCAAAGTTACGATTACTAGTGGATGCACAGCGATCACCGGCTTCAAGAATATCGTCATTCATCGCCAGGCACATCGAACAGCCCGACAAGCGCCATTCAAATCCGGCTGCAATAAATATTTGGTCCAGCCCTTCATTCACCGCTTGTTGGCTGACATGATAAGAGCCCGGAACAACAATGGCATCAACACCTACCGCCACTTTAGCCCCTCCGATTACACCCGCAGCTGCGCGCAAATCTTCAATCCGACTGTTGGTGCAGGAGCCGATAAAGACTTTATTTATACTAATATCGGTAATTTTTTGCCCGGCTTTCAAACCCATATAAGCCAGCGCCTGCCGACAGGAATCGCTATCAGTCTGGCTACTAAAATCATCAGGGGAGGGTACCTTCGCATTGGCAGCAACTACTTGCCCGGGATTGGTTCCCCAGGTGACCTGGGTGTTGATGTTGGCAGCATCCAATTGCACGGTTTTATCAAAACTAGCGCCGGCATCTGTGTTGAGTTGTTGCCAGTGTTCCAGTGCAGCAGTCCATTCAACACCAATAGGTGTGTACTCACGGCCTTTTAAATAGTCGAAAGTCGTTTGGTCAGCGGCGATAAGGCCGGCTTTGGCACCAAATTCTATCGACATATTGCAAATCGTCATTCGTTCTTCCATTGTTAATGCGCGAATGGCTTCGCCGGAATATTCGACTACATAACCGGTAGCGCCTGCATGGCCTATTTTGCCAATAATGCTGAGGATGATATCTTTCGCGCTGATCTGTTTGCGGGTTGTACCGGAAACAATAATATTCATGGTTTTGGCTTTGCTTTGGCGTAAGGTTTGGGTTGCCAGCACATGCTCGACTTCTGAGGTACCAATACCAAACGCCAGCGCGCCGAAGGCTCCATGAGTTGCGGTATGGGAATCTCCACATACTATAATGCTACCCGGCAGGGTGAGCCCCAGCTCTGGTCCGATAACATGCACAATACCCTGGTTTTTATGCCCCATGCCGAACAGTTCAATACCAAATTCCGTGCAGTTTTTTTCCAGCGTGCGTAGCTGGTTTTCACTGGCCGGACCCACCGCATCATAGCCCAGCGAACGGGTCGAAATATTATGATCCATGGTGGCAATAGTGCGCTCAGGGCAGCGTACTTTACGCCCGCAAAATTTGAGGCTGGCAAAGGCTTGCGGGGATGTCACCTCATGGATTAAGTGCCGGTCGACATACAATAAAGGGGTTTCCCCCGACTTATCGCTAACCAGGTGTTGGCGCCAGATCTTTGCATATAATGTAGTTGTTTCAGCCACGCGCAATTCCCTCAATTCGTGTACAAATAAAATCACCCATTTGAGCGGTGCTGATGGCTGCTGAATGCTTATCTTCCATCAATAGATCGGCGGTTAAATGTCCTGCTGCCAGGGTTTCGCTAACAGCTTGTTCAATCAAACTTGCGGCCGACTCATTATTCAGACTGTAACGAAACATCAGAGCAGCGGAAAGAATTTGTGCAATCGGATTAGCAATACCTTTACCGGCGATATCTGGTGCGCTGCCTCCCGCTGGTTCATACAGGCCAAACCCGTCTTTATTCAGGCTTGCTGATGGCAACATACCCATGGATCCAGTAATAATGGCGCACTCATCTGAAAGAATATCGCCAAACAAGTTAGAGCATAAAACCACATCAAATTGTGAGGGTGAGCGGATCATTTGCATGGCGGCATTGTCGATATACATATGTTCGAGTTGAACCTCAGGGTAATCAGCAGAAATTTCATTCACCACATCACGCCACAACTGGCTGGATGCCAGTACATTGGCTTTATCTACAGAAGTCACATGCTTGCGGCGTTTAATGGCCGCTTGAAAAGCCAGATGGGCGATACGGCTGATTTCAGCGCGGGTATACACCATGGTGTCGATGCCGGTTTCAGTATCTCCACTGCCACTGCGGCCCTTGGGACTACCGAAATAAATACCACTGGTGAGTTCACGCATAACCAGAATATCAAAGCCTTTTTCCGAAATGTCCGCACGCAAGGGCGAAAGCTGTGACATTTCCTGCGACAGTTGTGCCGGACGCATATTACAAAATAAATCAAAGTGTCCGCGCAGTCCCAGCAAGGAGGCGCGTTCGGGCTGTTCGGCGGGTGGCAGGTCGGTCCATTTAGGGCCGCCGACTGAGCCGAATAATATGGCATCCGCCTGCTCACAACCATTAATGGTTGCCTGTGGCAGGGCCTCGCCGTGTTTATCGATGGCATAGCCACCAACCGCATATTTATTTAACGCCAGCGAGATAGCTAGTTGCCGGCTGACAGCGGTAATGACCTTGATCGCCTCGGTCATTACTTCAGGTCCAATACCGTCGCCGGGCAAAATTGCGATTTTAGCTTTAGATTGAGACATTCTTTACCCTGAAACCGCTTGTTTTTGATTGTTGGATTGCTGCTTTATCCTAGCTACAGTCTGAGCACGATGAATATTATTCAGCACATGAATTAGGGCTTTGGCACTGGCTTCGATGATATCGGTAGCGAGTCCGAAACCGTGAAAATTTCGACCTTCCCAGGCTACAATTAATTCGACTTGGCCGAGGCTGTCTTCGCCTTCACCTTTGGCGGATATCCGGTAACTGATGACATCAAACTCAAACACAATGGCCTGGCGCACAGCACGGAATAGGGCATCAACAGGGCCATTGCCGGTAGCGGCTTTCTCTGCGGTTTTGTTGCCAGCAGAAAGCTGGATGCTGGCAGTAGCAATAACATTCAAGCCGGACTGGACGCTCAAATAATCCAGTTGGTAGTGATCTTGTTTATGATCTTGCTGTTCCATAAACAACATAGCTTCAAGATCATCATCGAATACTTGGCCTTTTTTATCGGCCAAAACCAAGAAATCCTGATACAAGGTTTCTAAGTCGTAGTCTTTCTCCAAATAGCCCAGTTCAGCCATGCGGTGTTTAATAACATGCCGGCCACTGCGTGAAGTCAAATTGAGTTTGTTCTGGCTGATGCCGACACTTTCCGGGGTCATGATTTCATAGGTATTGCGGGCTTTAAGTACGCCGTCCTGGTGAATTCCAGAAGAGTGGCTGAAAGCATTGCCGCCAACAATAGCTTTATTGGATTGTACCGGCATATTACATAAATGGCTGACCAGTTTGGAAGTGCGTGAAATCTCCCGGTGGTTGATATTGGTGGTCAGTTTCAATTGCTGCTTACGGGTTCGCAGGATCATTGCAATTTCTTCCAGCGCGGCATTACCAGCTCTCTCACCAATGCCATTCACGGTGCATTCCACTTGCCTTGCACCGGCGTTGACAGCAGCCAGAGAGTTAGCCACAGCCAAGCCCATGTCGTTGTGGCAATGAACCGAAATCACCGCCTGGTCGATATTCGGCACACGGTTAAACAACTGGGTGATTATCCCGGCAAACTCATTCGGTAGGGTATAACCTACGGTATCGGGGATATTGACAGTAGTAGCACCGGCCTTAATTGCCATTTCTACCATCCGGCATAAATTATCAATTGGTGTGCGGCCGGCATCTTCGCAGGAAAACTCAACATCATCGGTGAAATTGCGTGCATATTTAACCGCTTTAACCGCCATATCCAGAACATCCTGAAAATCACAACGCAGTTTTTTCTTTACATGTACATCGGAGGTTGAAATAAAGGTGTGGATGCGAAACTCCTCAGCAGTCGAGAGGGCATCGCCGCAGGCCTTAATATCGCCCTCTATTGCTCTGGCTAAAGCGCAGACTCTTGAGTTTTTGATGGTTGCTGCAATTTTTTGAACAGATTCAAAATCACCGGGTGAGGATACCGGAAAGCCCACTTCCATAACATCTACCCCGAGTCGCTCAATCGCAAGCGCAATTTGGAGCTTCTCATGCACCGATAAACTGGCATTCAAGGCCTGCTCGCCATCGCGCAGGGTGGTGTCAAAGATGATGATGTTGTTATCCATGTTGTTTTCCGTTACTTTCAGTGGAGCAAAAAAAACCCGCGTTCTAAACGCGGGTTTTGTATGAATTGGTTTTTTTTATTTAAACAAGACAACAAGACCCACGCAATCGACTTGCGAGTAGAAGTTGAAGTAGTAGCACTTGTTTGTTGTTTACCATAGACTAAAGTTATTCGGTTTTTGTGATGTTGTCAAGGGGCAGTGTTGTCCAATATGAAATGATACTAAGCGAGGCAAGCGATTCTAAGCGGAAATGATACTGATCTGATCTGATTTCTGTTCATGCTGGAGGAATGAATACCATCATGAATGACTCAAATATCACTGTCACTGCCTAGAAGCCCTGTGGTGATGCTTAATAGTCAAGATGTATCTACTTTTGGATTTTCTCAAGTTTCAATCAAAGTTGACAAAAAACATGCAGCAAATATTGCGCTTATTGCAGCTCAACTTGTTTGAGAAAAGGGATATGATGGCCTTGCTTCGATGAGACCCGCCGCCCGGCAGGGTTGCAGATCCGAATCAAACGATTATGCTATGAAAGTTAACGAGACAGTAGTGAGTTAAGGATTTAAAACCTTCAAAAAATCAGCATCTTGCCAATAAAGTTGAAAATCCTTATCCGACTGAAATTGCTCAGCGGTTTTGCCCTGCTGAATGGCATGTGCTATTGCGACCAACATTTTTTCTTTTTGCCCCGCTAAACTATAATAACCAGCCAAATTAAATAACAATATTTCATTGCTGATCAATGAAATATCAAAATCATTACCCAATAATTTTTCAAATACCAGTCGATTAATCTCGGCATCTTGGCTCTGAGCAGCGAGTAGCAAACCAAGACTTGCGACATCAGTGGTTTTATTGGTTTTGCCTATATGAGGCATGAGTGTTTTAACATATTAACCTAGCATTCAAATACCCAAGATGTTATAATCGGGAGCATGCTTAGAACAGATGCCAGAAAGCGCAGCACCGAAGTGCAGCAACACAATCGGGAACAGACCATTCGGTTGTTCGCTGATGG
>JAKITM010000007.1 GCA_021648045.1 Lysobacterales bacterium | reverse complement strand
GGCTTTGATGACAAAGCCATGAGCGCTGCTATTATCAGCCTGGCAATTAAAGGTCATGTACGGATTAACAATCCTGAGAAAAAAGAATACTCTCTGGAGAAGGTCGAAAGAGGCGATGCCGGCGCGCATTTTCGCGCTTTAAGCCGGGGGGAGCAGGCGTTGCTGGATGCCCTGTTTGCAGATGGCGCTCGCTCGGTTGAGCTTGACCAAAAGCAGCATAAGATACTCGGCAAAGCCAAGCTGAAATTAGCTACCGCCCTGAAACAGGAATATCACAACAAGCTGTTTAAAACCAATAGCGCATATATTCTGCCCGGTGTAGGTATTGTGGCACTCACGGGACTTGCGATGATGGTTTTAGGCCCACCACCGGCCTGGGTGGTTTTTCCCTTCATATTGATGAGTCTTTTGACGATTGTTTTATTTGCCTATTTATTACGCGCTCCCACTTATTCCGGGCGTAAAGCACTGGATGAAATAGAAGGTTTAAAAATGTACCTTGAGACCGCAGAGAGTGAGCGCCTCAACCGCATGAAGTCTCCAGAATTAAGCCCGGAAGTTTTTGAAACTTTCCTACCCTTTGCTTTCGCTCTGGGCGTGCAGAATGACTGGAGCGACCAATTCAAAAATAAATTGGCGCAGGCGCTTACTGATGGTGGCAGGCAGACAGCTATATATAACCCGGCGTGGTATAACGGTTATCAGGCCAACAGTGTCGGGCAGATGGGGTTTCTTAGTAATATGGGTGATACTCTGGGAACTCAGTTGTCATCAGCAGTCACTCAGTCTTCAAGCCCGCCCGGTAGTAGCTCGGGTTCAGGTGGCGGCGGCTTCTCCGGTGGAGGCGGTGGGGGTGGAGGCGGTGGTGGTTGGTAATTGAAACCGCTTGTTTTAAGCTGAAACATTAGAACGGTGATGGCTGTCTTTTAGATAAGCTAAGGGTAAATTAAGTTAAATTAAGCGAGGCTGTTCCAGGCGCAGTAATTTTTCCTTGGTTTGCAGCCCGCCCGCATAACCAACTAATTTACCATTACTGCCAATAATTCGGTGGCAGGGAATCATAATGCCAATGGCATTAGCACCATTGGCGCTGGCAACGGCGCGAACAGCACTAGGTTTGTCTATGGATTTGGCCAGCTCAAGATAACTAACCGTTTCCCCATAGGGGATTTTTAACAGGGCTTGCCAGACTGATTTTTGAAACTCTGAACCAACCGTTAACAGCGGAATAGAAAAATTAGCACGCGCACCAGTGAAATATTCTTCTAGTTGCTTACGGGTAGCTGCTAAAACCTCATTATCCTGCTCGATATATTTAGCCTTTAAACCTGCCTGCAAGCGTTTATCGATAGCGGTTCGCATTTTTCTATAGCGGAAATCGAGCAGACACAATTGTTGGTCAAAAGAGCCTAGAATAAATTCGCCAAATCGGCTTTTAAAAATCTGTGTTTGTATATGCATTTTTTCAATAACATGATATTGGGTTAATGGTTATAACTATATCATGGCTATTTTCCCGATTGAATGATTCAGGCTCCGGCTGGCCAAGTTTTTTCGCTGCAATTACAGTTGCCGAATTATATCTAGGTGTCCATCTTGCCGGTAATGATGCTAGTCGAGTGAGACGCGAGGCATTTGTTGAAAGTATTGTTGGCGGTGTGCCTTCGTTGCCATTTAACCAAGATATTGCCAGGGTATATTCGCGAATTTATTCAATTTTTCTAAAGCCCCGAAGTAAGTTGGGCAGTAATGTCCACGATTTGCAAATTGCCGCAACTGCACTTGCCTATGGTTATCCGGTGTTAACCTGCAATGTCTCCGATTTTAATAAGATGCCGGGTCTTGACGCCCTATCCCCATAGTCGACAAGATTACATTGCTGCCCCCCTAAGGTCGTCACCCCATCCTCATACCCCTATCCTCGTCACCCCGCGTAGGCCGGGGTCCAGTAACTCGTTAAAACCACTGGATTCCGGTCGGCTCCGGAATGACCAAAACGGGACAGCCATACACAGCCGTACACAAATAACCTACCTCTTTTTAAATCGGCTTTTCCGAGCTTCTTTCTTAGCCAGTTTCTCTTCACGAAGCCGTTCCACTTCCACTAATTCCACAGCCATCATTTGCGGGGTTTCCATGCTGAATCTACCGAGTGCACCATTGCGTAAATCGGTGAGTACAATTTTCGCGGCTTTGTCATAATCTACCAAGCCTTTACTTTTTAAGCTGCCACGAAACAGACCGATGGCATCTAGTATTTGCAGTTCATCTAATTCGGGTAATTCTTCTGGATCGAAGCGGTAGCGTTCGCACAGGCGTTCGGGATAGGCGTGTTGGAAATATTTGAGTGCATACATCGCCACATCAGCGTGTTCAATGGCGGTATCACGGATGTTTCCGGTAACCGCTAGGCGATAACCGCTGTTGGGGTTTTCGATATTGGGCCATAACATTCCTGGGGTATCGAAAAGCACTACCCCACTGTCCAGCGCAATGCGTTGCTGGGATTTGGTGACTGCAGGTTCATTCCCGGTTTTTGCAATAGGCCTGCGAGCTAGGGTATTAATCAAAGTAGATTTGCCGACATTGGGGATACCCATAATCAATGCCCGTACTTCTTGTTTTTTGGCAAAACGATGCGGGAACATTTGCTGGCACAGGTCGGTTATTTTACGCACTTCGGCGGGCTGTGTTTGGGTCAGTGCCAGAGTGGTAACATCGCGTTCTTTTTCATAATGCGCCTGCCACAGGTCGATATTTCCGGGGTCGGCCAAATCGCTTTTATTAAAAACTTTGATAGTCGGTTTGTCGCCGCGCAACTCTTCCAGAAAGGGGTTTTCTGAGCTATAGGGAATGCGTGCATCGAGTAATTCGATAACCATATGCACTTTTGGCAGCAACTCCCGAATTTGTTTGCCGGCCTTGTACATATGCCCGGGATACCACTGTATATGCATAAATCACCTAATATCGACCACATTCGGGGTGAATGGGGTATTCCAAGGCCTAATTATACGCCAACCCGAGTCATCTGCCGGCGCAAGTAGAAACCACCAAGCATGGCGAGGGTAAATAGGATCGGTTCAAGTGCGCCGTAGGTAACAGCAGCCATAACCGGGCCCGGACAATATCCTGACAAGCCCCAACCAATGCCGAAGATGGCTGAGCCGATGATCAGCTGCGGAGTTATTTTTTGGGTGTCAGGCAGGTGAAACTTTTTCTCAATAGTGGGTTTGTGGCGCTTGAAAACCAACTTATACCCAATGTAGTTAGTGACTACAGCTGAGACCATCACCAGCAGTAGGCTGGGGTCCCAGTTGCCGCTAAAATCGAAAAAGTTTTGCACTTTTCCGGGATTGGTCATTTCCGAAGTTGCCAGGCCGGCACCAAATAACAGGCCTATCACTAAAGCGATTAAAACTTTGCTGGCTGTATTCATCATGGAATAATCTGCCATACATGGCGTCCAAGATAGACACTAATCGCCGAGAATAAAAAGAATACGATGGTCGCCAGAATAGATCTGCGCGATAGTCGCGCAAGGCCGCAGACACCATGACCGGAAGTGCAGCCACTGCCGAGACTGGCACCAAAACCGACCAGCAAGCCGGAAATTATGGTCATGTAATGGGGGTAATCTGTGCGGAATTCGAAATGAATCGGTGTAAACCAGTAGACCACAGTGCTGCTGGCGAGGGCACCTAAGAGAAATGCCACTCGCCATGAACGGTCACCGCGAGCGGCGGTAACCACCCCGGTAGCGATTCCTGAAGCGCCTGCTATCCTGCCAAAACTCAGCATTAATAAGGTAGCAACAAGCCCGATGAGGGCACCACCTAAAATAGCGGAAAACGGGGTAAATTCCGTCATTTATCTTTTGCTGATTTCAGTAATTCGGCAATATCCAAATTAAAGGGTGTCTTCAGGTAGGTAGCGCCATTGGCTGCGGCTGCCGGGGCTTCACCAGCGCGAATATTCACCTGTAATGAAGGCCAAATTAGTTTAGGCATACCCAGTTGGGCATCGCGCTTTTCGCGCATGGTGATGAAGGCTTCCCGGCTAATACCAGCGTGAGCGTGTTTATTGGTTTTGCGGGAAATAGCGACGGTAGTAACAAATTCCGGCCCGCGACCCTGTGGTGGGTAGTCATGGCACATATACAGCTTGGTTTCCGGCGGAAGGGCGTGGATGCGCTGGATAGAATCAAACAGTGTACCGGCGCTGCCGCCGGGAAAATCACAACGCGCTGAACCGTAGTCCGGCATAAACAAGGTGTCACCAATAAAGGCATTGTCTGCAAAAACATAAGTCATAGAATCGTTGGTATGGCCGGGGGTATGAAGTGCGGTTACTTCAGTTTCTCCGAGCATGAAGGTTTCCTTATCGCTAAAAAGATGGTCGAACTGGGAGCCGTCTACCGCGAAGTCCGGTTCGAGGTCGTATAGGGTTTTAAAAGTTTTTTGAACCTCGGTCACACCTTTACCAATGCCAATTTTTGCTCCGGTTTGTTGTTTTAGCCAGGCCGCCGCGGTGAGGTGGTCGGCATGTGCGTGGGTATCGATTATCCATTCAATAACCAGCCCCTTGGCACGGGAATATTCGAGTAACTGCTCGGCAAAATCCTGGCGGGTGTTACCGCAGGCATGACTATATAACCACACAGGATCGATAATTACAGCCTTAGCACTGGCATCATCGCTGACTACATAGGCAAAGGTATTGGTCTGTGGCTCGAAGAATTCTTTAACGGTTATACTCATAAAATGCCTTTTATATACGGGTTGTTTACGCTTCAACAGTAGTTATATTACAATAAACTAATCTAAACATCCGGATTGTAATATGAAATCACTAAATTCCCCGTTTATTGTGTTGTTATTTGGCGTGATTTTGGCGCAGTTTGTGTATGCTGAATCGGTAACATTGGAAGCCAATGGGCTGAATAAGAAAAACATTCAGCTTTTAAGCGTTGATGGCGCCGACCATTTTTTCCGCGACTTTTATGTAGATGATATTGTAGATGCAGTTGTTGATCTAATGGAGGCATCCCAATGAAGTTAGTGGCGTTAGCTGTAGGTGTTGTCGGCCTGCTGTTTTTTTCGAGCCTGTTAGCAATAGAACGGGAGGATATGCAAGTAACCGACTTGTCAGCCGATGCTCATACTTTGCTTGAGGGTGACCGGATTATGCTGCTTATCATTACCCGTAGCACCTGCCCTTATTGTAATTCCCTGATGAAAACCGTCATGTTGCCATTGGCAAAATCCGGGGTCTGGGATTCACGGGTTGTTTTGCGCGAGTTGGAGTTGGATGTTAGTCCGGAAATTTTGGATTTTTCCGGTAAGCCGGTTGATGCAACCGCCTTTGCTGAACGCTATGGTCACCCGTTCACACCTACCATCCTGTTTCTGGACCGTTGCGGTCGTGAAGTTGGTTTGCGCCACAACGGTTACGATGGCAGTGATTTTTTCGAGTTTTATCTGGATAAATCAATCAAACAAGCTCGCGAGTGGCTAGTAGCACACCCTCCGGAGTGTATTCAGTAACACACCGGCTGATGCGGTAGCCAATGAAAACCCAAAATCGGCTTGTGATTAACCGCTTTGGATTAAGCTAAACCGAATAATATCGGCAGGTTTATTTCTCACTTTTAATCGTGGTCAGCCCCAATGCATGCCAGTTTTGCATGCCGCCACGATACCATTTGATTTTCTCAGCCGGGTAGCCGTATTTCAGCAAAGTCATAATATTTCGTGGGGATTGCCCGCACCACATACCGTTGCAGTACAACACTAGGGTTTTAACTTTAGAAAAGTCCCAAAGCTCATCTTCATCAATGGCTCCGAAACGGTCTTCAAGGATGGTTGCTATGGTAATCGGGTCGGAGGTGTCTTCTTTTAACAGTGTCCAGGGAAGGTTGACTGAACCGGGAATTGTGCCCTTTGCAACCCAATCAGGGGTGCGCGAATCAATCACCAAAATATTGCTTCCGGGCTTGCTGGCGGCGACCAGGTAATCAATCATTTCCAATTCGCCAATAGTTTCAACACCTTCCGCCAACTTGATGGGCTTTATACAAAAAGGCGGGCAGGCGCGTGAAGTAAGCGTGTAATCGGAATTGATGGTGTTTTTGTTGTTTTGATTTCGTTCTATGATAACCGGCTTGCCCTGATGGATAACTTCCACCGAGGATATGCTTGAGGTGATACCAACCGAACTAGCAAATAGCGCAGTGTTGCAGAGTAAAAGTAGTGCAAAGGAAATACCTGTTTGTAGGGTTTTCATAGGGAGGCTCCTGTGTAGTAGTTATCTTGGTGTATAAAAAAATTGATGGCCTGTTGTGCTCAGGTCTGAGTATTAACCGATTATACTACCCGATTGGGTAGGGTGAATCACGAGTTTTGGAGCATTGTTTTGTGAAGGCTAGGCAATAAAACGCCCCGTCCAGCGGGGTATTTCGGGTAGAAACAAACTTGGAGCTTACCAACCGTATGAGAACTCAATTTCCCACTGGCTCATAGAAATTGTGATGTCCTGGGTTGGGTCAAAAGCGTTAGGTGCGTTAACAGAACTTCTCGGTGCATACATAAATGCCATGGACCAGTCACGCTCGTTTGCCAGTGGCTTGGTGAAGCCGAAAGTAAAGTGATGCTCAATGACACCCGGTGCGAGAATGTTAAAAGTTACATCGGCACCATCAATCGGTTGATCAACATAGCTATAGCCGGCGCGATAGGTAGCGCTATCGCCCTCCCATTGGCCGCCGAATTTATAAGCCGTTACATCGTTCCAGCCAAAACCACCACCGCGATTGCCACCAAGGCAGCTTTCTAGGTCACCACCGGGTCCGGCAACTGCCGGGCAGTTGAACAGGTTGGCCATAGGGTTACCAATGGCAGCAACATCTGAATACCAAGTGTGTTCTAGATCAAAACTATAGGCTGCTGAGCCTGTTTTGAAGGTAACTCCACCACGAAATGTTGCCGGGATATCAAAACCACCATTCTGCGCGAAGAGATCAGCATATTCATCAAACTCGGTCATATTGAGTTTGGTGGTATAAGAGGCCGCCAGACTAAAGCTATCACTGATATTAGAGTGGAAGCCTACTTTCAGGCCGTAACCATAAGAATAAGAAGCACCATTATTGGTCAGGTTTTGAGGGAATACTGTACCGCCACTGGCATTAAAGGTATTGGTAAAGCCCGCGAAAGAGCTCAGACCGCGGGCTTCAAATTGTTGCCCCGCTAATATAAGTGCCCCGCCGATAGAAGTGTTTTCACCAACTTTACGCGCATAACTCAAGTCTAAAAGAGCCTGCATCAGGTTAATGCTGGTAGGTGCACCGCCACCAAAAACACCGGGAAATGTGCGCGGGCCGGAGGGTCCAGGACCATCTGGATCGAAGGTTGCTGAGCCACGGTCCCAAGTACTATTCATGCCGCCACGACCATAAAAGGCAAAGCCCCAGGCGCTAACATCATCGATTTTCCAACTACCAGCCACCGCAGGGATAACGAAGTATCTCCTAGCGCTGGTTTGTTTATCTGGGCCAAGAGTAAAGGCGCCAAACTGTCCATTTAATTGGCTTGCAGAAGCCGTATAACTACGGTCGGGAGAAAAAATTGCAATGCCAATATCGAAGGCATCGCCGATTTCAGTCAGGCTGGCAGGGTTGTTTGCCAGTGAAATAGCGTCTTCAGGTAGGGCTATTCCAGCACCACCCATACCTTTGTTTTTAGTACCGATGCCGTGGCTATTGTAGCCAATGGTAGCGAATGCATTCGAGCTTGCGAGCACGCAAGTTATGGCAATGATGAGAGGTTTAAAAATAAGTTTCATTGTAGATCTCCAAATACTATACGGGGGTTTGGGTTTGGAACTATTTTTGTTTATTATTTATTGAATATATTGGTTTTCATTATATTGTGCAAATCATGCAAGAGTCTAGCCATTAAAGCATTACATTTGCATAACTATATATTCGATTATAAAGAAATATTAATATAAAAAGCGTCTGCTGAGCAAGTAATAGAACCGTGGGCCAGTGAAATGCTGGCGTGTAGCGGCTAGATTAACCGCGTAAAACATCGGTTTTTTTCAGTATAAGGAAAAGAGCTTTTTAAGGCTTTACTCGCAGTGATCGAGATCGCTACAGTACATAGAATATAAGAGGTCGATAATGCGTTCTACTTCTTCATTAGCCAGGGAGTAAAAAATTGACTGTGCCGAGCGCCGATTTTTAACGATGCCCTGTAGTCGCATTTTTGAGAGGTGCTGGGATAGCGGAGATTGCGCAATGCCTACCATCTTGGCAATTTCGCCTACAGATTTCTCGCCTTCTTTAAGCTGGCAAAGCACCATCAACCGATCCGGATGGCTAAGCGTTTTCATCAGAACACAGGCTTGCTCTGCGGCTTGTTGCATTTTTTTGATATTTTCTTGGTCTGCTTGAAGGCTGCTATTTGTCATGATTATGTTTAATGTTTTTATGAATTTTGATCAAAGTTGGAACAATAATTTAATTGATTTGCCCATTTTGCTCGTATATGAGAGTTATATAATATAACATATCTCACTCGGATTCAGACAGGCAGCCCAACAATGTTCTGCCTGAGAAAAACTATTATAAGTGAATTACAACACAGGACAAGGCTTTATGCGTCAGCCAAAAGTTGAAGAAACTGATCGTCTATTGACCGAGATTGCAAAATCAGGCGATCAGCTGCCTGCAGTAGAAAGACGGCAGTTTTTGAAGAGCGGTTTGTCAATGCTCGGCGGTGCTGCACTCGCGGCTGGCGGCACAGCGCTTGCCGGGTCGGCAAAATATGCACCACCAAATGTACCGCCGTGGACCAAATCATTAGGTGCGCCGGTCATTGCGGATCCATATGGCCAGCCTTCGCCTTTCGAGAAAGATGTGGTTAGACGCAATGTACCTTGGTTGACGGCTGATCGGATCGCCTCAATTAGCTTTACACCACTGGCTGATATCAAGGGCATAATTACCCCTAGTGGCTTGGTGTTTGAACGCTACCATGCTGGCCGGCCTGAAATTGATCCTGACGAGCATCACCTAATGATTCACGGAATGGTGGAGCGTCCGATCATTTTGAGCATGGATGATCTGATGAGGTTTCCATCTACCAGCATGATTCGTTTCCTCGAATGTCCTGCCAACGGCGGTATGGAATGGCGCGGTGCACAGATGACAAAACTGCAGTTTACCCACGGCATGCTGTCGTGCTGTGAATGGACAGGGGTTTTACTGTCGACGATTCTTGCAGAAGTTGGGGTTAAAAAAGGTGCCAATTGGATTCTTGCAGAAGGCGCGGATGGCTCACTTATGTCGCGCTCTATCCCTATGGAAAAAGCTTTGGATGACGCCCTTGTCGTATTTGCACAAAATGGTGAGGCTTTACGCCGGGAGCAGGGTTATCCCATTCGTCTGATCAACCCGGGCTGGGAAGGCAATACCTGTATTAAATGGCTGCGCCGCCTGGAAATTGGCGATTCGCCTTATTATCAACGCGAAGAAACTTCTAAATATACTGATTTGATGCCTGATGGCAAAGCGCGTGAATTTACATTTGTGCAGGAAGCTAATTCAGTGGTTACAACACCCAGTCCGGAAAACCCGCTCAAGGGCAAAGGTAAATATTGGCTGGAAGGACTGGCGTGGTCAGGTCGCGGTAAAGTCAAAGCGGTTGATGTTTCTTTCGACGGCGGGATCAACTGGCGCCCGGCGCGTTTAACCGGAATGATTGAGCCTCGCGCACTAACCCGTTTTGGCGTGGAATGGGACTGGGATGGCTCACCGGCGCTGATTCAAAGCCGCTGTATTGATGAAACCGGTTATGTGCAACCAACTTATACCCAGCTGCGTGCTGTGCGTGGTTCAAGCTCCATTTATCACAAGAACGCCATTCACACCTGGCGCTTGCACCCAGACGGGAGCGTCACTAATGTTCAGGTTTCTTAAGATGAGCAAGCTAAAGACATTAACCCTGATGCTGTTGCTAGTCGCGGTGTTTGCAACAACAGCAGTCAACGCAAAAGCTGCTGGTCATTATGGCTATGGCAAAGCCGCCAGTGTGGAAGAAATTGCCGGTTGGGATATTGATATCCGTCCGGATGGCCGTGGATTACCCGTAGGCTCCGGTTCGGTTGAAGATGGTGAAATATTGTATGAAGACCAGTGCGCTTCCTGTCATGGTTCGTTTGGTGAGGGCGTTGGCAGATACCCGGTTCTGGCGGGTGGTGAAGGCACTTTAACTGAAGAAAGACCGGAAAAAACGGTTGGCAGCTTCTGGGCACATACCTCAACTCTGTTTGATTACATTCGCCGGGCAATGCCGTTCCCGCAGCCAGCATCTCTCAGTGATGATGAAACTTATGCCATTACAGCCTATGTGCTGTATTTGAATGACCTGGTTGAAGATGACTTCGTGCTTAGCCTAGATACTTGGGAGGAGGTTGCGAAACTACCTAATAATTCTAATTTTGTACCTGACCCACGGCCGGATACCCAAGCTGTGAGGTGTATGAAAGATTGTAAGAAAGAAGTCAAAATTGTATCTGAGCCGACAATGACGGCTGAAGAAGTTGCAGCTGCTGATGATACCATCCTAAAAGCCGCAGCCGGAAACGAAAAAGGCGCAAGTGTATATAATGGTGCCTGTGCAGTGTGTCATAATTCGGGTGTTGCCGGTGCCCCCACATTGGATGATAAGGCGACCTGGAAAGCGCGCCTGGCGCTGGGTGAGGCGACACTCATCAAGCATGCTATTGAAGGCTTTCAGGGTGATACCGGGATGATGCCGCCAAAAGGCGGGCGCATGGATTTAAGTGATGAAGATGTCGCAGTAGCGGTCAAGTTTATGCTTGCCGAGGCTGAGTAAAGTTTTTCTACAACATATTTATTTTTGAGGAGTTCCAAAATGAAACCATATAAATTGATTATTACAGCAGCTTTTTCAATGGCTATAGCCCCACAGGTATTAGCCGATGAAGGCGTAGATACCTACAAAGCCGCTTGTACCGCCTGTCACACACCGGGTATTGCCGGTGCGCCGAAAACCGGTGATGCGGCAGCCTGGAAAGACCGCCTTGCCAAGGGTGAAGAAACTCTAATCAAAAATGCCGTCGAAGGTTTTACAGGCGATACCGGCTTTATGCCGCCTAAGGGTGGGCGTATGGATCTTTCTGATGAGGCGGTAGCCGCAGCAGTGAAATACATGATTGCAGAAGTCACAGAATAATATGCTGCGGGCGACTAAATTCGTGAGTAACATGCTGTTGACAGTTTGCATTGCCACCGGTCTGTTGTTGGCTGCTGGCTTGGCAACGGCCCAGGATGCCGTTGCTGACATGAGTGTGGAGGCAGAGCTGTCAAAGCGAGTTGAGGCTGGTCGTGCAGTTTTCGAAAATCGTCGCAAAGGCAACTGTCTTTCCTGTCACCTTGTGATCGGTAGCGAGCTGCCCGGAAATGCCGGCCCGCCATTAATTGGTATGCAAGCCCGCTGGCCGGACAGGAAAGCCCTGAAAGCTCAGATTTATGATCCAACCATTCGTAACCCCGACACCATCATGCCCCCTTATGGTCTTCACCGGTTGTTAACCGCAGAAGAATTGGATGTGCTGGTCGATTATGTGCTCTCCCTATAAGCTCAGCTGAGCTTGTTGCCATCATTTGTGAGGTATTCCATGGAAATTTCAACTACTCGTCGCAGCTTTATCACAGGTTTGATAGCTGTTGGCGCACTGCTGGTGTTACCGGCAACTTTACTGGCTGCATTGGTTCGCCCTAAGGCAGCCTTTAATTCAAAAGCAATTGATGCGTCACTCAAATCATTGTTTGGTGATGCAAGCATTGAGGCCAGTGACAAGATCAACCTTAAAGTGCCGGAAATTGCTGAAAATGGTGCTGTAGTGCCGATTACAATCAGTACTGATATTGAAGGTGTTGAATCCATTAGCGTGATTATTGATAAAAACCCCAACCCCTTATCGGCTAATTTTAACCTGACAGATGCGGTTGCGGCGGAAGTATCTACCCGGGTAAAAATGGGTCAGAGTTCGCCAGTTCGTGCATTGGTTAAGGCCAAAGGGAAAGTTTATTTCACCACCAAAGAAGTCAAAGTGACTATCGGCGGCTGTGGCGGTTAATTCAGGAGATTCAGGATAATGGAAGATAAAAGTGTAAAAATTCGCGGCAAAGTCAAAGACGGCGTTGTTAAAGTAAAAGTGTTGATTTCTCACCCAATGGAAACCGGTACCAGACGACATGCCGATTCCGGTGAATTAATACCGGCAAAGTATATTGAAGAAGTGGTCTTCAGCCATAACGGTAATGATGTGTTAACTGCCTATTGGGGCACCTCGGTTTCGAAGAATCCTTACAGTGCTTTCAAGATTAAATCTGCAACTGCAGGTGACAAAGTAGCAGTTCGCTGGAGCGACAACACAGGTGCTAGTGGCGCCAAAGAAATCGCATTGAAATAAATTGTGGAACCCGGCTGATGAGCTACTCTCTGGTCGGGCATGAGGAAAATCTATGAAGTGGATAAATCTAAGCGCCCTGTTTCTGGCAAGCATCATTGCAGTCCCTGCACAGGCGGATTCATTGGCTGATTCAGCAGCTAACCCAGCAACCAATCCAGAAGCCGACCGTCAAGCTTTAAGAAATTTATATCAGCAAAAATTCCCTAACATTGGCCTTGCAGATTTCAAAGATGGCGTTTATGCCATCGATGCCAAGATGCGTGAACAGTGGTTGGAATTGGAAGATTTTCCGCCCTATGAAATTGCAATTGATGAGGGTGAAGAGTTATATAACACCCCATTCGCCAATGGCAAATCCTACGCTGATTGCTTCGGTGATGATCCCGGGATCAAGCATAACTATCCGTTATTTGACCAAGCCAGAGGCGGAGTTGTCACCCTCGAAATAGCAATTAATGAGTGTCGTGAAGAAAATGGTGAAGCGGCACTACCCTGGTTGGTCGGTGAGCTGGCGCAGATCAGTGCCTATATGGCGTATAACTCACGCGGCAAAAACTTTGACATCAAAATCGACTCGCCCGAAGCTGTGGCAGCGTATGCGGATGGCAAGCAGTTTTATTACACCCGTCGCGGACAGATGAATTTTGAATGCGGCAGTTGCCACCAACAAAAAGTTGGCCAAATGCTGCGCGCAGAACGCACCAGCCCCTCCCTTGGGCACGCCACACAGTGGCCGGTATACCGTGGGCGTTGGCAGTATGTGGGTAACATTCAAAAGCGCTTTCAGGAGTGTAATATTCAGGTTCGAGCGGTACCGTTTGAAGCGCAAAGTGAAGAGTATCGAAACCTTGAGTATTTCCTTACATATATGAGTAATGGAATGGAGCTTAATGGACCGGGGAGCAGACGATGAAAAATCTATGGGTTTTCGGTCTGATAATTTTCTCGGTCGCCGCTTGTGACTCTCAGCAGCAAGCTGTCGATACAGCGGCTGAAAAACCCGCTGCGGTCAAAGCTGCCCCGGTGGTCGCTAAGGTAGCAGAAACACAGGATTTCGCCACTTTAATTCAACAGGCGGAAGATCTATACACACAAACTGAAGGGGTAAAACATGCCTGGACGATAAATCTAGACCGCCTCAAAGATGCCCGTCTTGCAGCAGAAGCAGGTGATATGGATAAGGCAGTAGCGAATGCTGAAGAAGCCATTAAGTTATCCAGACTGGCGCTCAAACAGGCCGAATCAGAAAAAACCCAATGGCGGGCGCGTGTTCCACAATAAATTGTTTTTAAAGTAATAACCTAACAGCGGTAGAAAAATATGGATCGTAGAGAATTTGTTGGCCTGCTGAGTAAGGCCTCGGTAGCTGGAATGTTACCAGGTGTTTCTGGTTGGGCAATGGCGGGAGAAAAACTACAACCGCCAATGTTTGGCAATACCCGTATCCTTCATTTCACCGATTGTCACGCCCAATTGCTACCGGTGTATTTTCGTGAACCCAATGTCAATTTGGGCATCGGTCCTGCATACGGTAAGTTGCCGCATATTGTTGGTAAAAACTTACTTAAAAAAATCCCCGAAATAAAATCCCTGCGTGAAGCTCACGCCTACACTTATTTGGACTTTACCGCCGCTGCCGAGAAATTCGGTAAAGTGGGTGGCTTTGCCCATCTGAAAACCCTGATCGATCAATGCCGTGGTGAAGCTGGCGATGGCCGCTCCATTCTGATTGATGGTGGCGATACCTGGCAAGGTTCTGGTACTGCTCTATGGACACGCGGAAAAGATATGGTCGAGGCCTGCAACATGCTGGGTGTTGATGTAATGACCGGGCATTGGGAGTTCACCTATCAGGATAATGAAATCCTCGAAAACGCTAAATTATTCAACGGCGAATTCGTGGCTCAAAACATCAAAGCCAGCGAAGATGCCCTGTTTGAAGGCATTGAAGTTTACGATGAAGACAGCGGCCATGTATTTAAGCCCTATGTAATCAGAGAAATGCAGGGCAAGCGAGTGGCTGTTATCGGCCAGGCCTTCCCGTATACCCCGATTGCGAATCCAAAACGCTTCATCCCTGATTGGACATTTGGTATCCAGGAAGGTGATCTGCAGGAATTAGTAGATGATATCCGCAGCTCAGAAAAACCCGACGCTGTGTTATTGCTCTCACATAACGGTATGGATGTTGATCTCAAATTGGCCTCGCGTGTTAGTGGTATTGATGCAATTATGGGTGGCCATACCCATGACGGCATGCCGGTACCCGTGGTAGTAGAAAATCCTGGCGGTAAAACTCTGGTGACTAATGCTGGCTCGAATGGAAAATATCTGGCCGTGTTGGATTTAGATTTGGGTAACGGCAAGGTGAATGGGTTTAAGTATTCTTTATTGCCGGTATTCTCGAATATAATCCCTGCAGATGCGGCGATGACGGCCTATATTGCCAAAGTCCGTCAGCCATACAATGCCAAACTCAATGAAAAATTAGCGACCGCAGAAAATTTGTTATATCGCCGTGGTAATTTTAATGGCACATTCGACCAGGTGATCTGTGATTCACTCACCAATGTCCTCGATGCCCAGTTCTCATTTTCGCCGGGTTTCCGCTGGGGCACTTCGGTATTGCCGGGCGAGGCGATTACAATGGATCGGCTGCTGGATCAAACCTGTATGACCTATCCAGAAACTTATGTTCGGGATATGAAAGGTGAACAAATTAAAGCCATTTTAGAGGATGTTTGTGACAACCTCTTTAACCAGGACCCCTACCGCCAACAGGGCGGTGATATGGTACGAGTTGGTGGTTTGACCTACATCTGTGAGCCAAATGGCGCTTCATTGAATCGCATTTCCGACATTCGCGATCTCAGTGGAAACTTAATTGATGCTAATAAAGGCTATAAAGTTGCCGGCTGGGCAACCGTAGGCAGCAAATCACCCGGTGAGCCGATCTGGGATGTTGTTGCCACATATTTACGCGATAAAAAGACGATTAAAGTCGAAAAACTGATAGAGCCAAAACTCAAAGGGGTTGCAGGAAACCCCGGATTGGCCGACTATCAGGGAGAGATTGTTTAAATTTTCACAAAATTGAGGTATTTCATGCACAAGACTTACGCACTAAGATATTTATGGGTGCTCGTTTTTTCATTGTTGTTCAGCTCAGCCTTGTTTGCTGATGAGGATGAAGTGTTGAATGAAGACAAACCCTTTGCCAAAGCTCATATTATTTTACAAATAAGCGATGCGGACCCTAAAAAGCAGGCATTGGTAATCGATATAGCCAATAACCTGATTCGCCATTATGGCGGTGCTGATATGGCCGATATCGAGATAATTGCATTCGCTTCAGGTATTGATTTGTTGTTCGATGGCAGTCCGAATGAAAGCCGCATTGCCAGCCTTACAGACAGCGGAGTTAAATTCTATATCTGCATGAATACCGTTGATACCCGTGAACGCAAAACTGGCAAACGCCCTAAAATCAGCAAACACGCAATCGGTGTGCAAACGGGTGTTGCATTTCTAGTGGACGAAATTAAACGAGGGTATACACATATCAAACCGTAGTGTGAAAGCCCGACCGGTCACCTAAAACCTCGTCATCCCAGCCTAAAATACACACCCTCATCCCGGCCGCCGAGCCGGGACCTTCTTAGGCGCCGCATCACCCATCATGAGATGCCGGCTCAAGGCTGGCACGACATGTAAATTATTCTAATCGAATGTTTTTGAAAGAAAACCATTGCAATTCATTTCTCTTTAATGCAATATGCAAATAGCGTATATCCTCTTATCGGTATACAGAGATATACGCCAATAAATTTTAACCATTTTGAAAACTGAAGTGTAATATTATGAACAAGGTCTGCCCCATATCCTATGTGCAAGTGAATGAAAGAGTCGCCCAGTTAAATGCTGTTCTGGTCATTATTACCATGCTGGTATTCGTTTTTACCCCATTTAAATTGATGATAGCAATACTAGCTTTCGATTTTATCCTACGGGGATTTATAAATCCGGCGTACAGCCTTTATAGCGCTATCAGCAAAACTATTGTGCGTAGTCTCAAAATCAAGCCTTTAATGGTAAATGCTGACCCGAAAGTGTTTGCAGCAAAGATTGGTTTTTTATTTTCCAGCAGTATAGCCATAACCTACTTCCTGGGTTATCAGGGGATAAGCTTGGTGCTGGTATCAATATTAGTGTTGTTTGCAGCACTTGAAGCCATCTTCAGGTTTTGCCTTGCCTGCAAAATATATCCCTATATTTATCGAATTAAAAAACAGCAAGAGTAAAGGCTTATAAGCCTCAGTACTCGGGTACGCAGGCCGGCCATGTTTCGCTATGCTTGGGACTAGGTTACTATCTAATATTAATAACCCTGAGAACGAGTGCATAAGTATGAGCAAGATTTTCACAGTAATTGGTTTTTTATTATTTGCAGTGATGCCTGCCGCAGCAAATACAAGCTCAACCGGCAACGATACCAGCCTCTCAAACAAGTGGCGGATTGAAGTCAGCGAAGGTGCAAAATCGACTGGCACCATGGTTTTTCATATCACCCCTAAGGATCAGCCGACAATTGAGCTGAGGGTAGATATTGAAGACGGTACCCGGGAAAACAAAGTTGCGGTGCGGATTCGTGATGCCTTTCGTGAGCAACTATCGAAAAAAGCGTTTCATATAGAACGGGATGATGGCGAGGATGTGTTGGTGAAAAAACGGCATAAAGCCCCACGATTTGCGCTTTCTCTGATTAGTAGCAATGTTAAAGCCGTGCGGATTCACATTCAAAAAGAATAACACCCCGCAAACTATCAGCTTAACCTTACGCGTGGGCATTTATGCCCACGCAACGATAATAAAAAGCATCCCGGAACCAACTTCAAGCCTATTCAAAACAACACATTATTTTGTATGAAACAGTTGTAAATTTCCCGTTTCCTGCTATCTTGTTTCGATGAGCAAGTATTCAAAATTAGAAAAGTCCCTGTCACAGTCAATCAGCTATGCTGAATGGCAGGAGACCGCTGCCCAATTGGATAAACTCGATGGCAATGACCGCTGGCGAGAAGACCCCAAGTCAGAGGATTATGATCACCGGCTGTTGGCGTCCAGAGTGCGATTATTCCGTGGCCTGCGGCGTAAACGGGATTTTGAACAACTGGTTTTCCGCCTGCGTGAGGAATTACACGGCAATATCGGCAATATGGCCAATCCGGTGCTTTATCAGCATGCCCGTTGCGGTACTAAAAACCTGATCAATGATTACTTAGATGAAATTACTTCCTGCTTAGAGTTATTCACTGAGAGTGAAGTGAAAGCATTTCCACCAATACTCAAGCGCCGCTTCCTGAAACGTGCGGCACGAAGTTTCGGGCGCTCTGCATTGTTACTCAGTGGCGGTGCTTCGCTGGGATTATTTCACCTGGGTGTTATTCAGGAACTACAGGCTGAAAATGTATTGCCCCGGGTGATTACCGGCTCAAGTGCTGGATCCATCATTGCGGGTATTGTAGCCACCCACACCAGCGAAGAACTTAAGGCGTTACTAGAGCCGGGTTATGTAGAGTTTGAGTGGAGTAAAATGAGTGGTTTCGTGGATATCCTCAAGGGAAAAGGTGTGCTGGATGCCAAGCAGTTATTAAAATCCATCAACCATACAATCCCGGATATGACATTTCTTGAGGCCTATAAGCACACGGGTCGAATTCTAAATATTTCGGTATCACCGGCCGAATCTAATCAGTTTCCACGCTTGTTAAACTACCTGACATCACCCAATGTGCTCATTCGCCGGGCGGCTTTGGCTTCATCTGCCATTCCTGGTATATTTCCTTCGGTGCAGCTGCGGGCAAAAAACTTTACCGGTAAATCAGTGGTTTATGCACCGCAAAACCGGTGGATAGATGGCTCGGTACATGATGACATACCCAAAGAAAGGGTTAACCGCCTGCACAATGTGAACCATTATATTGTCAGCCAGACGAACCCGTATGTAGTCCCTTTTATGAGTGAGGAAGTAAAAGAAACCGGACTACTGCCCTTTATTCAGGATGTAGTTCTCAAAGCGCCGTTGGTTCAAGTTGAACATTTCCTTGAAAAAATTCACCAACATTTCGACATTCCTGGCTTAAGTTCGGTGATTAAAAAAGCGCATGCCCTGGTCAGTCAAAATTACAGCGGCGATATTACGGTTTACCCGACTCGTCAGCTCAGTCGGGTTGGAAAAATACTGACAAATCTCACCCCTGACCAAGCCCAAGAGATGATGCTGGAAGGGCGACGGGCTACCTGGCCTAAAATTGAAAGAATCCGCAATACCACCCAAATCAGTCGAGTCTTCGATGCCAGCTTGAAAAAAATGAGCCAGACCTATCGCTATGTACCACGCTAAACAACTCGGTCATATCGGCAATCAGATAAAAACCATTCCGGTTTAAGCATCAAAACGAATACGAGGTCGTCGACTATTAAATTGGGGAAGTCATCCCTCGCCGCAAGATTGCGAATCGCAATGCCAAAACTCCGAATATTCCCCTGGGCCACACTGGGTTTTGTTAAACAATATAAATACAAGCCTTTACATTCCAGTCAAATAACTGTAAATTCATCAGATAACATCAGTTAATTATAATATAAGAACATTCAAAAGAATGTCAGCAATCATCCTTTAATACAGTTTAAATATGAGGTTATACATGCAGCAAATCCAGTGGAATTGGTTAAAAGGCGGGCTTATTCTAGGCGCGGTCTTCCTGCTTGCGGTTATTTTGGTTAAACCTATCGGGGTTTCAACCCAATTTGTAATATTCGATGGCATTGTCTGGAATATGTTTTCCGATGATGTCGTTCAAGTTGATGAAAACAGTACATCAGGCTTTAGCAGCAAAAATGCCTATCTTGATAAAAACGGTGGTAAATACGCCGAAAACATAGAAAACCCCTGGAATTACGGCTTTATCTTCGTGTTGGCGATGATCGGTGGTGGGGTGTTGTCTGTGGTGCTGCAAAAACCTAAAGTTTCCAAGGAAGATAAAGCCGCACCCAAAGTTTTTCGTGAATCGGGACATGGGAATCGCTATTTGGTGGCGTTTATCGGTGGGGTGCTGGTTTTATATGGTGCGCGGCTGGCCGGCGGCTGCACCAGCGGGCATATGATGAGCGGGATGATGCAGACTTCCCTGAGTGGATATTTATTTGCCGCCGGGGTTTTTGGTGCGGGCATACCCGTGGCTATATTCTTCTACAGAAAATCTGCCAAAGGAGCGCAATAACATGACAATTTTCCTAGCGATATTAGTCGGTGGTTTATTCGGTTTTGTGTTGCATCGGGTTGGTGCGGGTAATCCGCAAAACTTGATTAATATGCTGCGTCTGCAGGATCTTCACCTTGCCAAAGTTATTTTACTGGCGATTGGTTTTAGTAGCCTGATTTTATTTGCCTTGTTAGCAACCGGCTCAATTAATGAAACCCATATCGATATTAAAGCGGCCTATGCCGGCGTAATTATCGGTGGTTTAATCTTCGGCATCGGCTTTGCTATTGCCGGCTACTGCCCGGGCACTTGCTTGGTGGGTGTTGGCGGTGGTCGTAAAGATGCGTTGGTGTTTATCTTCGGCGGCTTAGTTGGTGCCATTCTCTTTACGCTATCTTATGGTGGTTTGGTGGCTACCTTCCCGGCAATATTTTCCAATCTGGCTGGTGGTGAAGTATCGGTGGCGAATACCGGAACAGAATTTAGCGGTCTCAGCGGTAGCTTTCCAGCATTTGCAGTTGCGGGCACCATCGCGATTGTATTCATGCTGGGTGCTTGGATGTTGCCAAAGCGGTTTAATATATAAATTCTCAGCACTAGTCTATAAAAGCCCTGCCGGATTCATTCCTGCGGGGTTTTTTATTGCTGGTAGGTAGCCTGGATTACACAGAAAGCACTGCAAAGTACGGGCGATACTTTTATAATTACACCTGAAACTTACCTCAACCTTAAGCTCAACCTAAAAGACGAAAACTAATTCATGACAGATAATTTTCCCTTAATCAGTATTACCCAGGCAGAAGTGCTTATTCGGGATGCGCTTTCGGCCTTGCCAGCTGTGCGGGTACCATTAGCGCAGGCAGCCGGCAGGGTGCTCCAGCAGGAAGTGCTTGCCGAGCGTGATCAACCACCATTCGACCGGGTAATGATGGATGGGATTGCCGTTGATAGCACGGCTGCTAGCGCCGGGCTAAACCAGTTTAGGCTGGCCGGTACCCAGTCGGCGGGTGATATTCCGCTGGTACTGCCCGATAATCACAGTTGTATTGAAATAATGACGGGTGCGGTGTTGCCAACAGGCTGTGATGCGGTTATTCCGATCGAAAGAATTTCCATTAGCGGAAACCAAGCCACCCTCGAAGAAGACCTGCAGCTTGCTCCCGGCCAGCATATCCACCCGCAGGGCTCAGACTATCGGCAAGCGGCGAGACTGCTAGAAGCTGGCGTCTTGATTCGCGCTCCAGAACTGGCTGTGCTTGCCTCATCCGGAATAACCGAAGTCTTGGTAAGCCCGGTTTTAAGTGCGGGGGTAATTTCCCCGGGCAATGAGTTGATTCAGCCGGGTGAAGCGATTAAAGCACATCAGATCCGGCGTTCAAATGATCTGGCGGTTGCAGCCGCGTTAGAATCAAGAGGTGATCTGAACGCCGTGCGTTACCCTGCAGCCGATGACCGGGACAAAGTAGCCGCACAGGTAAAAACGGTGCTTGCAGAAAATGATTGTTTGATTATATGCGGTGCAGTTAGCAAGGGAAAATATGACTTTGTACCAGCTGTGCTGGCCGAATGCGGGGTAAAGAAAATTTTTCATCGGGTCGCTCAACGCCCGGGCAAGCCTTTCTGGTTTGGTATTTCAGCTAATGGCAAGCCGGTATTCGCGTTGCCGGGAAATCCCGTATCTGTGCTCGCTTGCACCGCGCGGTATGTAGTGCCTGCTTTGGATGTTTTGCGCGCTGCAAAAAATCTAACAGCTTATCAATTACCCCTTTCTACTGCCATTGAGGCTAAAACTGCACTTGGTTGGTTACTGGCTGTACATATAACCGTAAGCGGGGATGGCGAACTGACCGCAGTGCCACAACCCACCAATACATCCGGTGATTTTGCCGGGTTATCCGGTGCCGATGGTATCGTAGAGCTACCCGCCGCACAGCAGTATTTTCCGGTAGGCTACAGAGCCGCTTTTTATCCTTGGGGTGGGGCTGTATGAATCAGCGTAGCGGTGAACTACTCGACCATTTTGGTCGACCTTTGCGGGACTTGAGGATTTCAGTAATGGACCGCTGTAATTTTCGCTGTCCTTACTGCATGCCGGAAGATGCTCCCGAACCTGATTTGAACTTCCTAGAGTCACCGACGCGATTAAATTTCTCGGAAATTATTAGGCTAACCCGAATATTTGCCGCACTAGGGGTGCATAAATTAAGAATTACCGGCGGTGAACCGCTACTGCGCAAAAACCTGGATGAACTGGTTGCAGGTTTAACCGCTTTGCCCGGCATCAATGATGTCGCCTTAACCACTAATGCCTCGCTGCTGGACCGGCATGCACTAGCGCTTAAGCAGGCAGGTCTGGGGCGGGTTACTGTCAGTCTGGATTCGATTAATCCAGAAGTGTTTCAACAAATGACGGGTCACCGCGGCAGTGTCGAACAAGTGCTTGCCGGAATTGATGCAGCACAGGCAGCCGGGCTAACCCCGATTAAAATTAATGTAGTAGTGCAACGGGGCGCAAACGATCATACCTTGTTGGAATTATTGGAGCATTTTCGCGGCACTAAAATTATCGTCCGCCTGATAGAGTATATGGATGTTGGCAATCTGAATCACTGGAAGCCGGAAAACACGGTAAATTCAATCGCATTGGTGGAGATGATTTCACAAAAATGGCCACTCAAGCCGCTGGATGAAAATTACCATGGCGAAGTTGCCCAGCGCTGGGCATATGTTGATGGCAAGGGAGAAATAGGTTTAATTTCTTCGGTCAGTGAGCCTTTCTGTGGCAGCTGTACCCGCGCCCGGCTATCTTCAGACGGGGTGTTATATAATTGCCTTTTCGCAACTCAAGGTTTGGATTTACGCAGCCCGATGCGTGAGGGCATCAGTGATGAAGACCTGGCAGAAATGATTACCGAGTCTTGGCATATGCGCCGGGATCGATATTCCGAGGTACGCAGTGAGGCGAGTGTTGCGCGTTCCAACAAAGTTGAAATGTATTATATTGGTGGATGAACAGGTGGATAAAAAATTAGTGGATAAGATGTTTAGCCATTTAAATAAGGATGGCCAGCCGGGCATGGTAGATGTAGGCCAAAAGGCAGTAACTCGTCGAACTGCCCATGCGCGATGCATGCTTGAGTTACCAAAAATTCTCGCAGATGCGCTGCGGGCGGAAGGCTTGCAGACTAAAAAAGGCCCTTTGGCGGCGACCGCAATTATTGCCGGGGTGATGGCGGCAAAAAACACCCCCGGGCTGATTCCTCTATGTCACCCCATTCCACTGGATGATTGCAAAATCAGCATCGAGCAAACGGCTGATGGCAATCTGCAGATCGATGCCATTGTGGTCGCAAATTACCGCACCGGGGTAGAAATGGAAGCACTGACAGCGGTCAGCGTAGCGGCCTTAACGGTTTATGATATGTGTAAGTCGGTGACCAAGGACATCGTTATTCGCGATACTCGTCTGATCGAAAAACGCGGCGGTAAATCTGATTTTACGAGCTCCCATAGTGATGAGAAAGCAGGTGAGTAAGTCGGCTGAAGTCTATGGATTAATCCTTGCGGGAGGCGCAAGCCGACGCATGGGTCATGACAAAGCGGTCATCGACTATCACGGCCAACCGCAAATCCGTTGGGCCTATGAACTCCTGCAGCGACACCTGCCGCAGGTGTTCGTTTCGGTACGCAGCGAGCAGGAAAAAGAGCCTGTGCGTGCAAGCCTGCCGCAAATCCACGACAGCGGAATCAGCCGTGGCCCGTTGGACGGTATTGTTTCAGCAATGCAATCCCATTCTCATGCTGCCTGGCTAGTGGTGGCTTGTGATTTGCCGTGGCTGGAAGATGCCAGCATTGAACACTTGCTGGCCGAACGAGAACCTCAAGCCATGGCAACAGCCTTTGCCAGCGTGCATCACCCGGGCTTGCCTGAACCCCTTTGTGCTATCTGGGAACCGGCCAGCCGAATTGTTATCGATGAGGCTATTGCTATCGACCGCCATTGTCCGCGTAAAATATTGATTAATACGAATACTCATTTGCTTGAGCAGACCGATCCGCGGTCGATGGACAATATCAATCACCCGCAAGAATTGGAAGACATCAGGAAACAAGCATGAAGTTAACGATCGAATATTACGCCCAGCTTAGGGATGAAGCCGGTTGCAGTAAGGAAATAATAGAAACAAGCTGCAACAATCCGGCAGCGCTATTCGCCGAGCTAGATACCCGCCACGGCTTCAGCCTTGCAGCGGCGCAACTGCGGGTGGCAATTAACGATGAGTTCGCTAACTGGGATAGCCCCTTAGCAGATAATGATAGACTGGTATTTATGCCGCCGATGGCTGGCGGGTAGGCGTTAGCGTGTTTACTTTAATCGAAAACCCTACAGATATCGTTCGGCTTCAGGATGAACTTAGTGATCGTGCCGCTGGCGGCTTTGTTGCATTCGAAGGCTGGGTTAGAGATCATAATGATGGCCGCCAGGTATTAAAACTCGCTTATCAGGCATATCCTGCGCTGGCAGTGAAAGAAGGTGAAAAAGTGCTTGCCGAAGCACTGGATAAATACGACATTATCAAAGCAGCCTGTGTACACCGCACCGGCATGTTGGAAATTGGCGAGCTGGCCGTTTGGGTTGGCGTATCCTCAGCCCATCGCGAGGCTGCATTTGCTGCTTGCCGCTATATTATTGATGAAATTAAAGTGCGGGTACCTATCTGGAAGAAAGAATATTATGTTTCCGGTGATTCCGGCTGGGTCGATTGCGAAGCCTGTGCCAAACATGGTCATGTTCATTTACATACGGAGCATAAATAATGAAAGCTTTGCTTTTGACTTTAATAATAACTTTCACTTTGTCGCTGACTAGCATTAGTACTGCCGCTGAAATCAGTTTACAGGTGCTAGGTTCCGGTGGTCCCGTTGCTGATGATGCACGCGCATCTTCGGGCTATGTTATTGGTCTGCCCGATGGTGGTTATATCCTGATAGATGCCGGTGGTGGGGTGTTTCAGCGTTTCGGCGAGGCTGGTCTGAACATGGATGATCTGGAGTTTATCGGTATTAGCCATTTTCATACCGATCATTCCAGTGATTTACCGGCGCTGATGAAAAGCGCCTATTTTGGCGATAGAAAGAGAACACTAACCATTGCGGGTCCGTCTGCAGCGGGTAAGTTTCCCGGCCTGAACGACTGGTTATCTGCGTTGTTTGCACCGGGCAAGGGCGCGTATGCCTATTTATCCGGTTACATCGATGGTGACGCGGCCCCATTTGCCCTGTTACCCATTGAAGTCTCAATAGAAGCAACACCAGCAGCGAAGCCAATCAAGTTTGAAGCTTTCAGTGTTTTAGCAATACCGGTGCCACACGGGCCGGTGCCTTCATTGGCGTATAAGGTCAGTATCGGTGAATACAATATCGTTATATCCGGCGACCAGAATCTGAGTGAGTCGCTGTTTGTAGAATTTGTGCGCAATGCCGACTTATGGGTCATGCCCATGCCGATACCTGATGGCGCTGGGCGTATTGCCCGCAACTTGCACGCTACCCCATCAGAAATTGGCAAGGTCGCAGCGCAAGCCGGGGTAAAAACCCTGCTGGTAAGTCACTTTATGGCACGCAGTCTAGCTGATCTTGATAAAAATCTAGCGCTGATAAAAACACATTATTCAGGGGCGTTGTTGGTGGCTGAAGATTTGAAAAAATGGCGTTTTGATCTTCAATCACAGCAACCAGCTTGGCTTGTTACAGGGTCAGTTCCTGTAAATTAGGGCCTGTTTCGGGTCGTGGTATTCGGTAGAAGGTGTACCGGCGCGTGGGCCGGCATGACGATTAAATTTTAGGCCGGTACGACAACTATTTTGTGGATTACTCGGCTTCAAAGGCCTCGCGAATCAAGCCCAGTACACGGATGGCTTCATCGCGGTCTTTTTTGCTTAACTTGCTGAATTTTTCTTTCATCCAGATAATTTGGCGGGGAAATTCGGTGTCGAACAAGCGCTCGCCGCGGCGGGTCAGGCGGACCATAATACGCCGCCGGTCATTTTTATCTGTGCGCCGTTTAACCAGTTTTTTGTCTTCCAGGCGGTCAATAATGCCAGTTAAAGTGCCTTTGGTGATCAGGGTTTTATCGCCGATTTCTTTGAAGGTCATGCCTTCGGTATTTCCCAGCGTGAAGATTACATCAGCCTGTGGCTGGGTCAGACTACTGCCTGACAGGCGAAAGCCGTCAGCAGAATAGTGTGAGAATGCCTGATAGGCGCGTACCAGTTCCCGCATCAGTGGCATGAATGTTTGTTTAGCGGCATTTTTTGAGGTGATTTCAACCATTGTTCTGTCCTTTACTGTACTAATTGTTGATATTATCTTTAGTATTAATGTGTCCTGTCAATCAAAACAGTATTATTTGGTGAAACTATATATTTCTCGCTGCTTGGCAATGGCAATAAATTAAATAGTCATTGGCTTCACTGCCCGTATGGTATATAAATAAGCTATGCAAAAAATATATTTTATTACTAACCGAAACCCGAATAAAAAAGGCAAACCCACCAACTTTGGGCGTCATTTTAATCCTGATGGTTTGGCTTGTCTGCGCTTTGGTAGCGCTCAAAAAAAAGCTGCAAAAATAATAATTTCTACGGCGGCGGAGAAGTTGCAAGTCAATGCTGCGGGTACAGCAGAAGACCCCGACAATTGTAGCTACGGATCAGAACAGGTGTTTGCCGAGTTACAGAAAAACATGCGCGAGCAGCAACGCGACACGCTAATTTTTGTGCATGGTTATAACAATAGTTTTCGGGATGGATTGCGCAACGGCTTTGTGTTGGCTAAGCAGTTTCCGGAGACGAATATTGTGGTGTTTTCATGGCCTTCTGATGGTTCAATGCTGCCTTGGTTGGCGTATTCCAATGATCGGCATGATGCTGCGGCTTCCGGTCCAGCATTGGCTCGGGGCTTACTAAAACTCACCGATTATCTGTGTGATATTAGCAAAGACACAGACTGTGGCCAGCGAGTGCATTTGTTAGCACACTCAATGGGCGCCTATGTTTTGCGGCATTCTCTACAATATTATCGCAGCCAGACAGCCCGTTTAAGCCGAGTTTTAGATCAGATAATCCTTGTAGCTGCAGATGAAGATAGTGATGCTTTTGAGTTTGATTACAAACTAAAAGCCCTGCCGCAATTGGGGGAAAAGGTTAGTGTTTACTACAATCGGCAAGACCGGGTGATGGCGCTTTCAGACCTGAGTAAAGGTAACCCTGAGCGTTTGGGTCAGGCGGGTCTGCAATTGCCGTTTAATGTGCCGGCTAAAGTTTGTCAGATCAATTGCTCACGGGTTGTAGGCGGCATAGCTGAACATAATTATTATCGCCAAAACCCATGGGTGATTGCAGATTTGCAGGCTGTTCTGGCAGGTGAGGATGCTGCTGAAATCAATAATCGCTATTTCCAGCAGGATTTGCACAGCTTTGTATTGAAAAAATCGAAAAACCCCTGAACTGACATTGCAGCAATAAATAAGCCGTTGCTATTTAATTCCTAGGGCGGTCTCAAGCTGTGCAATTAGCGCTTCGGTATCGCGCCGCCCGGTCAGTTTGCTTGCAAGGCTGTGTCTTTTACCATTTTGATCGTCCAAATATAAGTCGTAGTATTTGGTATTACCGGAACTCATATTCGACTTGACCCAGATTTTTTTTACCTTGAAGCTCGGTAAACGCAGCCGTTCTTTCAGTCTGAACCAGCCACTACTGGCAATTATGCTGCCATTTTCCAGTCGAATTTCAGAGCGTTTTAGTAGTAGTGACAACATACCCCAGAAAATCAACACCCCGACCAGTGTAAACATACCACCAAACCAAGTTCGACCAGATATTATGATAGCTGTTCCTATACCGCCGAATACCAAACCGACAATAAACAGACCAAAAATAAGGCTTTTATGTCTGGCAGCCGGGAAGTGGTATACACCCCCGTTAATTATGGCCCCGCTACGAGTCGGATCACCGGCAGCCCCGGTTTCCGCTTTTAGTGAAGCAACAGACTCATCGGCTGAATTTAGCTCTGCTACATAGCCAGTATCAAAAACAGGTAGTTCAAAACTTGCCTGATAATCAATTCCGGGGATATCGCTGCTGATATCCATGCGCCAGAAAACACTGTTCTTACCTGTTGGGTCGTTTGTCTCAGGCTGGTCACTAGGAAGCTGAAAACGAATAGGAACCAGTCGGTAAGTACCTGCATCCGTAACAACAATTCGCTGATCAGTTTGCCAGAGGATGCTCTCATGTGTGCTGGTTTTATTGCCGCTACGGGTGGTTGTTTTGCGGATGCAATCCAGGCGAATATTTAGTTCAGAACCTACCGGTACATCGGCGGGTAGCTGCAAATTTGCTCTGAGCTGGCCACCCAAGTCGATAGGTACCCGCTTGAGAATGAGCACGCTGTTACCGAATCGATAATGTTGTCGCCATAGCTGGGTTGCCCATACGGCCATACCAATACCCACCAGCGGGAACAGTACTGCAACTAGGACAATAGTGTTGCCGCTGGCGAGTTCCTGCGGAATAATAAACCAGATAGGAGACGATATCAGGTTCCAGAAGACCGCAAAAATGGTCGCAAACCAGCGAATTGCACCAGACTGGGATTGTAGTTGATTTTGTTGCCACTGCGGACGCCATTTCCAGGGTGCTTCAGGGTATTGCTGCTGCAACTCACGGACTTGGTCTTCTCGCTTGAGATTGTATTTGCCGTAGAAATAAAACCCAGCACCAGCACCAGAAAAAATCAGCATAAAGAGCACTTTAAAAGCCACCAGCGGCCAACGCACTGTCTTAAACAGTACAGCCTCGGCGGGATTATCTGGATTGACCCAGGCGGTGAATGCGTTTTGCTGGTTTCTGTAGCGGTTTAATTCGCGGTAAGCATCCTGATGGTAACTGCCAATATTGTCGGAACCCTTACTAAAGCCTACTTGATCATTGTTGAAGTTTTGGCCGTTAAATTGATAGCTGTAGCGGGCTATTACTTTATAAGTATCGCTATCATCACCGCGTTGGGTTATAAGTTCGGTGGAAAGTATAGTGCTTGGCGTTGCTATCCAGTTGCGCGCATCAACAACCTTATAAATATTCATCAGTGCCATCCCTCCGGGTACTAAACCACCGAGAAAAAACACCGCGGCGAAGAGCGTCATACCGCCCTTGCGGGACTTTTTTACAGTATTTTTCATATCAATCAGAACGGAATCTCAAGGGCATGACAGATAAAGTCCATCATTGGCTCACAGTCTTTAAAGGTATCAGCAACTTGATCAACAAAGTCGGCATTGCCGGAAACCACCGGTTTTACTTCGTGCATAATAAAAAAGCTCTTGCGCCGAAGGTCTTCAATTTGCGGGTGATCTTTGGCGATTCCCCGGGGTGCGGTTTTTAAGCCTTTACCCTGAATGCCGCCATAGGCAACAATTTTTTTATTGTTTTTTACCTGTGCCCAGGCCGCAGGGCTATCCATAATGGTGTCACGAATAGCCATCAACTTGGGTGCTGGTGGCACCCATATTCCGCCACCAAAATAAACTTTGCCCGGCTCAAGGTGTAAATAGTAGCCAGGCGCATGGGCATCTTTACCCTGTTCGTGGCGAAAATGAAATGCGGCATGCTCCTTATATGGGCTCTTGTCGTGGGAAAACCGCGCGTCCCGATAAATGCGGAACATTGAGCCCCCCATCAGTTTGGGAATAGCGCGGTAATGCGGTGCCAACTCTGCCAGCGGCGCCTGCATGGCTTGAATAAATGCCAGCATCGGCGCGACTATTTCTTGTTGATAACGTGGTTTGTTGTCTAAAAACCACGGGCGGTTATTGTTTTTCGCTAACTCGCGGAAGAACCTGAAAAATGCAGGTTTGAAGCCAGTAAATGATTGTATGTTCGACATGGAAAGAAATAATAGCTTGCGCGCCGGAAATTTGCTATCTTGCAGATTGAGTATTTCTTAAGAGGACGCTAGCTGCAGTGCAAACAAATTGCGAAAGGAATAACAACTCAAGCATGGCATGTCGCAGCTATCGGACGAAATCTCCGCGCCATTGGCGTTGGTTGTGTGCGCTGCTGCTTTTCAATGTGGCGATATCTAACGCCGCAGAGTTGCGCGCAATCGCTGTGCTAGAAGCTAACAGCTTTGTTGAAGGCCCAGTTAGTGGGCAGCTGATTCAATCAGCTAATGGTGTTTCAGTGCCGTTTTCAGGCCAGCCGTTGCAAGGCTTTTCCGATATTGTTTTTTACCGGCAGCAATGGTTGGCAATTGCAGATAACGGTTTCGGCAGCAAACAAAATTCAGCCGATCACTTATTAATGGTTTATCAACTAAACCCCGGCTGGAAAACTGCCCGCGGGGGTAGCGGCGTGCTGGCTGCGAAACTACTGTTTGCGCTTTCTGACCCGCAGCATAAAATACCATTCCCGATTGTTGCCGAGCGGGAGAATTACCCCGCAACAGCAATACCCGTAGATGAGCAAATACGAAAAAAGCGGCTGTTAACCGGTGCAGACTTCGATATTGAGTCCTTTCGTGTGACCGCCGATGGCAGTTTTTGGTTTGGTGATGAATTCGGACCTTTTCTGCTGCATACCAATGCTGAGGGTGAACTGCTGGAAGCGCCGTTTGAACTGCCGGGTTTGTGGTCGCCCGACAACCCACTCAGAGAACCATCCCTGGCAAAAGTGGCAGCCAGCGGGGGCTTTGAAAATATGGCGTTTTCAGCCGATGGCAAGGCATTAATCCTGTTATTGGAAAAGCCGCTAGTGGATGCGCCAGAGCGGCTTATAAACGCCTACCGTTTTGATCTGACTGCAAAAAAATATACCGGCTTTGTCTGGGACTACACATTACATGCCGATGGTCATCGGGTAGGGGCAATGGCAGAAGCTGCCAATGGGGGTTTCGTATTGATCGAGCGCGATAGCAAACAAGGGGTAGAAGCTGCTTATAAAAAAGTTTTTCTGTATCAACCGAGAACCGCCGAGGTGAGATTGCTTGCCGATTTATTGCTGTTGGATGACCCACAACATCTAGCTACACAAAATGGCAAATACCGGTATCCGTTCGTCACCATCGAAAGCGTGCTTATGCCAGGTGCCAACACCTTGGTTATCATTAACGACAATAATTACCCTTTTAGTGTCGGCCGGCACGAGGATGCCGGAGCCCCAGATGACTCAGAAATGATAGTCATTGGAATTAATTAATGTGCGCAGAACAACCGCCGGGGCTTATTTCTCAACAGGAAGCTGCAACCAACCGTTGAGTTTTTCAATCAACGGACCAACACCATCACGGGTTTTGGCAGAAAATAATTGAGCACTGGCCAGTTCGGGTAAATTGCGTTTCAGCTTTAGCAGGGCAGCCTGAGAAGGTCCGCGTTTTAGCTTATCGGACTTGGTGAGTAATATATGGCAGGGAATCATATTCCTGACACTCCATTCCAGCATTTGCTCATCGAAGGGTTTCATTGGGTGGCGCACATCCATCAGTAAAACCACTCCTTGTAGCGATTTACGGATGGCGAAATACTCGGCCATCAGCTGCTTCCAGTCTTTGCGTAATGCCTCGGGTACTTTGGCATAGCCATAACCAGGAAGATCCATTAAACGACGGTTATTATTCATCTCAAAAATAACTATTTGCTGGGTACGCCCTGGTGTTTTACTGGTTCGTGCCAGTTTATTTTTCCGGGTGAGGGCATTTACTGCACTGGATTTTCCCGCGTTTGAGCGCCCGGCAAAGGCCACTTCAAAACCGTCGTCCTCAGGTAATTGAGCGAGCTTGGCGGCGCTTAAAGTGTAGCGAGCGGCATTATAATCCTGGTCTGGATAGGTCTTTTGCATACGAATACCTGATTTTTTCTATATTGTGCTGGATTAGCGCATCTGAAAGCGGGATAATACCACTTTGATGCGTGATATTTTAACATGTACCCGTTGCTGCAAATATTGTTTGCTGTCAGTAAGGGTGAGAGAGGAGTTAGAAAAAAATGAGAATTTCAATCCTGTTCAGTTTATTCCTGTTCATTGCTTTCAATGCCAACGCTGGCGAAGGTGATGTCAAAGCGGGGCAAACTAAAGCTGCTACCTGTGTAGCTTGCCATGGAGCAGATGGTAACAGCGGGGTGCCGATGTGGCCAAAACTGGCTGGTCAACACACTGAATATTTAGAGCGGCAGATAAAATTAATTAAAAACGGTGATCGCAGCGTGCCTGTAATGATGGGCTTGTTGGGCAATTTAAGCGACCAGGATATTGCCGATTTGGCTGCATGGTTTAATAGCAACGCCATTCAGCTGGGTAATGCGGATGAAAACCTGATGGCTCTAGGCGAAAGCATTTACCGTTCTGGCGATGCCAATGCCGGTGTTGCTGCCTGTATCGCGTGCCACGGACCAACTGGTACAGGTAATCCACTCGCGGGTTATCCGGTGCTCGGAGGACAGCACGCTGCCTATACTGCCAAGGTGTTAAAAGACTTTCGCGCTGGCAAGGGTTTCTCTAACGATGAGACCGGTGTAATCATGCCAGGCGTAGCAAGGCAACTTTCTGATGAAGCAATTGCTGCGGTTGCCAGCTATATTCAGGGCCTGCACGCGACGGAATAAATTGGATTGCGGAACCTGCAAAGGTTTTAGTAGTCACACATGCTGCCTGTAATGTTGCAGGTAGTTAATTTCTTAACGCTCTTAACGAGGATTCGGTATGACCCGATTAGTATTTTTGTTTGTTGCTCTAATGAGCACCAGTGTATTTGCCCAGAATGATGGAGACTTCAAAGAAGGTCTGCATTACACCCTTATAAATGATGCTGCGGCAACCACTGCCGGTGATACAGTTGCGGCGTATGAGATTTTTGGCTATCTTTGCCCGCATTGCTACTCCTTCCAGCCATTTGTTACTGCTTGGGAGAAAGAATTACCGGAAAATGTTGAATTTATCCGTGTGCCTGCAATCTTCAGCGCGGCATGGGAACCTCTGGGTCGTGCTTATCTGACTGCCGAAATGCTGGGAGTAGCAGATAAAGGACATGAGGATATCTTTACTGCAATTCATAAAGATAAAAAACAAATTCGCAGCATTGAAGATGCCGCAGATTTTTATGCCCAGTATGATGTCGATACGGCGAAATTCCTCTCCACCGCGAGTTCCTTTGCGGTTGACGCTAAAGTGCGCAAATATCAGGCGCTTGTGCGCAAATGGGGCGTGCGGGGAACCCCCTCGCTGGTGATCAATGGAAAATACCTGATTAGTGTAAGCAGAGATGTTCCGCCGCCTAAAATGATTGAAGTTGCGAATTACCTCATCGCTAAAGAATTGGCAAAATAATAACCCCTGAACTCGTGGTGACGGATAGTTGTCCGTCACCGCTTCAGGATTAGTTGATGTCTTACCACGGCAACCAGAGTAGCGGCGCGGATGACAGCAGTATCAATCTGCTGAGTTTCAATATCCAAGCAGGCACTACAACTGACCGTTATCATCACTATGTCACCCGTAGCTGGAAACAGTTACTGCCGAATAATGAGCGCAGTCGCAATATGGATGCGATCGCCGAGTTAATTTCCAATTACGATATTGTCGGCTTGCAAGAAGCGGATACCGGCAGCCTGCGCTCCGGCTTTATTAATCAAACGCGCTATCTTTCCCGTGAAGCTGGCTTTGCCTGGCATACCGATCAATCCAATCGCAAGGTAGGTAATGTTGCCTGTGCCGGAAATGGGGTTATGGCGCGTTGGCAACCCACGGAAGTGGTAAGCCATAAATTACCCGGCTCAATACCAGGGCGCGGTGTGTTAACGCTGCGCTATGGCGATGGTGAAGATGCTTTACTGGTCGTGGTGCTGCATCTGGCGCTGGGCCGCCGGGCACGCACCTCACAGCTGGGTTTTGTTAGCGAATTGCTACAGGGCCATCGCGATGTGGTGGTGATGGGCGATCTCAACACTGATATTAACAGCCCGGAATTAGGCGCATTTGTAGATCAAAATGAATTGCAAATTCCTACCGCTGATTTATTAAGTTTCCCCAGTTGGCAACCGTTACGGGCAATTGATCACATAATGCTGTCAAATACACTTGAGGTTCACGACAGCGATGTGCTGGATGTGCCGTTTTCGGATCACTGCCCGGTGATTGTAAAAATCGCCTTGCCAAGCGCTTTGCAGGGCTTAGAAACTGCGCAACATCAATCGCGCCGCTACCAGAATCAGTAGGCAGCCGAAAACCTGTTTTACTAGTTGCGGGCGGCTTTTATGTACCAATTTGGCGCCTAAGGGTGCGGTCAGAATGCTGGTCGTGACTATACCAAGCAAGGCAGGCAGGTAAATATAGCCAAAGGAACCGGGAGGTGACATCTGCAGATCAAGGCCGGTAATAATAAACCCCGAAGTTCCAGCTATAGCAATCACCACCCCGGCAGCAGAGGCAATGGCAACGGCCTGATGGATTTTTACCCCGCAGGCATTCAGCATGGGTACCGAAAGCGTGCCGCCACCGATACCCAGCAGGCTGGACATACTGCCAATAACTACACCACTGCTGCGCTTTGCCAATGGGCTGAGGCTGAAAGTAGTCGCTGCAAGCGGCGTATTCATCAGCATACGCAGGCCGCTGAGCAGGGCAAAAATTGAAAAAATTCGAATCAGCCAATCACTGCTGATCTGGCCGGCAATCCAGGCGCCGGCAAGCGCACCGATAAGCAATCCGGGTGCAAGTTGCTTTACCCAGTCCCAATCAATGGCTCCACGCCGGTGATGGCTAAGGGCAGCAACGGTACCGGTTACCAAAATGGTGGCCAGTGATGTGGCAACTGCTTGCTGGCTGTGGTCAGTAAAAAGCGGGAATTTATCTTGCAGATAGAGTGATAACACAGGCACAATGACCATACCACCACCAATGCCCAAATACCCGGCAGCAAGGCCGGCTACGGCCCCGGTGGTAGCGAATATCAGCCAGTCCAGAAGGTTAAGTTCCAACATAGATTACGGCCTTAGCATTTGTGGTTTATTGGTTTGGATTGTGGCATTTTTACCAGGCAGGGGAAGTTCAGGCAGTGATTGCTAACAAGATTAACATTAATTCGGGCCATCAATCAGGCAGGCTTGCTACGGCGGGCACTCAGGCAAGCGGCTTTCGCCTGACTTTTTTTATTGGCCTGCTTGGCTTTGTTCTTTTCACGCTGGTCGGGCCAACGCAGGCCAAAGCACCAGCTGATCCTGCAGTGGCGCAATTTAAACAAACTTGGAATTTGGCGCGCGCCGGTCGGCATGCTGAATTTCGGCTGCAAATGCCGGCATCAAAACAATACCTGCTATACCCCTATTTACAATATGAAGATTATCGCTCACGCCGGTCAACTGTACCCCCGGCAGAGCTTGCCGCATTTTTGCAAAGCCATGAAGGCTGGGCCTTCAGTAGCGGTTTGCGCCAGGCGTGGTTACGCGGTCTAGGGCGTAAGCGGCAATGGTCGGACTTGTTGCAATACGCCGGTTCGTTCCAGTCAATTGGCGATGCAGAAACTCGCTGTCATCAATTGAATGCGCGCATAATTAGCAAATCACAAAAGTCAGAAAAAGTAGACTTGATTCGAGATGCTGGGGAAATGTGGCGAACCGGAAAGTCACAGCACAAAGCCTGCGACCCCGTGTTCAGCTGGATGAACCGGCATAATCATCTGAATGACAAACTGGTTTGGCAGCGTTTGTTGCTTGCATTTCAGGCGGGTAACTTAAACTTGGCAAACTATCTTAAACGGCGCTTGCCAAAAGCAGAGCAAGCGCAGGTTGATGCGCTAATACAACTTTGGAAAAACCCGGGGCGAGGCTTTGCTGCTAGTCGGCATTGGGCAGACAATGGCAAAATTCGAGAAATTATCCTCGCCGCCTTACTAAAACAGGCGCGTAAAAATCCGGATGCAGCTCTGAACTACTGGCATCAGGTCGAGCATGAGTTTTCCTGGAGTGAGCGCGCTAAAGGCAAAATACTTTACGATATTGTCTTGTTTTCGGCGGTAGCACTGGATGATGATGTACTCGCGCGCTTTGCCCTCATGCCAGACGCGGCGGTTGATGATAAGTTATTGCAATGGCGCTTACGAACCGCACTCAACCATCAGCGCTGGGACGAACTGCTTATTAGCTTTGATAATATGTCCGCTAGCGCCAAAGGCGAGGGTCGTTTTCGTTACTGGCAAGCCTGGGCGCTGGAACAACAGGGTGAGCTCGAAAAAGCTAATGCGGTTTATAAAACACTGGCCCGTGAGGCTACATTCTGGGGCTTTTTAGCTGCGGATCATTTACAGCAAGACTACCGTATTTGCCCACTAACTCCGACAGTAGACCCCGCAGAAATTAATCGCATTGCCAGCATACCCGGCGTTCAGCGAGCTCTAGAATTACGCAAGGTCGGTCTGGATGATTTTTCCGGTCGGGAATGGTATCGGGCGACGGTTTCATTGAGCAAGCTGGATATGCGCTCGGCAGCAGCACTGGCGACAGACAAAGGTTGGCCTTCCAGAGCCATATTAGGTTTGGGCAAGAGTGGCGATAGGCACTATTATGACTGGCGTTTTCCAATAGCATTTGAGCAGCACATTAATCGCAATGCCAACAAGCACAATTTGGATCCGGCTTGGATTTATGGTTTGATGCGGGCAGAAAGCGCAATGAACCCTAGAGCCATTTCACCCGCAAAAGCCTATGGTTTAATGCAATTACTACCCGGCACGGCAAAACATTTGTCCAAGCGTGCCGGGGTGAAGTACACCAACAGAAGCAAGCTTTTGGACCCGGCGACTAACATTGCTTTCGGTACCGCAGAAATGAGCAAGTTATTGGAACGCTATAAAGGTGCACCTGCCTATGTGACCGGCGCCTATAATGCAGGGCCAGGTGCGGTAGATCGTTGGTTAAAACAACGCCCCGGAAAATCAGTAGAGGCATGGTTGGAATTAATGCCGTATTATGAAACCCGCGACTATATCCCTCGGGTCATGGCATTTTCCACCCTCTATGCCTGGCGACTCGGAACACCGGTTACCCGGGTGAGTTATCGATTACGGCATGCCGCAGCGGCAGCAAGTGGTGCGAGTATCGCCAGGGTTAGCTGCGCACCATGAAGGCTAAAAATAAATCTCTAGTGAAGGTGTCATGAAAACATATCTGGTTGGCGGTGCAATTCGGGATGAACTTCTTGGTTTGACCGTAAAAGATAAAGACTGGGTGATCACCGGTAGCACTGCGGAGGAAATGCTGGCGCTGGGTTACCGCCAGGTCGGTGCCGACTTTCCGGTTTTTATTCACCCCGAGAGTGGTGAAGAGTACGCTTTAGCGCGTACCGAGCGCAAATCAGGCCAGGGTTATCATGGCTTTAGCGTGGACTTTCATCCCGGTGTTAGCCTAGAAGAAGACCTGCAACGACGCGACCTGACCATTAATGCCATGGCTCGCAGTAGCGATGGTGAGTTGGTTGATCCCTGGGGCGGGCAGGCAGACCTCGACGCGCGCATTATGCGACATGTTTCACCAGCCTTTGCGGAAGACCCGTTACGGGTATTACGGGTGGCACGCTTTGTCGCACGATTTACGCCACAGGGTTTCCAGGTGGCGGCAGAAACCATGCAACTGATGACCGCAATGACGGCTTCAGGCGAATTAGAGGCATTGATCCCCGAGCGGGTATTCACTGAATTTCGTAAAGTATTTAGCTGTGACTCTCCCAGTGTATTTATTCAGGTATTGCGAGATTGTGGTGCGCTGGAGGTACTGTTACCAGAAGTGAATGCCTTGTTTGGCATTCCCCAGCCCGAACAATACCACCCAGAAATTGATACCGGGGTACATACCCTGTTGGCGATTGACCGCTGTGCGTTACTGGTTAATCGTCAACAAATTGCCGGCCAAAAAATTGAAGGTCAACAGAAGGCAATGCTGGTTTTTGTGGTCTTGCTGCATGACTTGGGTAAGGCCCTATCGCCCAAGGAGCATCTACCCAAGCATTATGGGCATGAGGCCAAAGGTGTGCCACTAGTGCGTGCTGTGTGTCAACGGTTGCGGGTGCCGAAAGCCTGGCAGCAATTGGCGATTATGGTTTGCCACTGGCATTTGCATTGCCACCGGATTCAGGAAATGCGTCCGCAGAAAGTACTGGAGTTATTGGAGCATCTAGATGTGTTCAGGCAACCCACTATTCTTCCGGCATTTTTACATGCCTGCCAGGCAGATTCTCAGGGGCGTACGGGTTTGGAAGAAAACCCTTATCCACAGGCGGAATATTTGACTGAAGCCTACCGCCGAGTCGCCGCCGTGAGCACTGATGGCTTGGCAGATATAGGGGATGGCAAAAAAATTGCCGCCGAGTTACGCAGCAGGCGTTTGCAGGCGTTGGTGGATATTCGGAAATTTAGGCCTTAATTTTAGTTTATATTTAAACCTTGTTAATTCGTTGGTAAAGCCATTGGTCTATTGATTGCAATAAGCGGCCTTTGCTGGCACGGGCAATAGTCCCACCGATAAGCAGGCCGACGAAGTTTGCCAGAAAGTCACCACCGCTACCTTGCCGCCAGGTGGTCAGGGTCTGCAACAACTCAACCCCGAGTGACACCGTTAACAAAATGGCGAACAGCACCAGCCCGCGTTTTGGGTAAATACTGGTAAACCAAAACATCAAAAAACCCCAGGCGAGCAGGTGTTCGACCTTATCAAGGTAGGCAAATGAAATCATCCGCTGATCAATCGCTATCAGAGAAAATACGATGACTGTTAAGAGCATGAGCAGACCCATGCTTAACCACAGCCACGGATAGTAAAGTGCAAAAGCAGGTTTGCTTTCAGTCATAATCTGTGTCGCCAGTCGCTGCCGCCGAAACCGGGCAGGTTTTCCGCATCAATACCTCGATCAAAACCCATAAATTGGAAGCGGGTGCCCATTTCAGCGGGTAAAGTCAGGGTTTTAATTTGTCCCGCTAGTTGTAATTGTCTCCGAAAATTATCGAGCACTTCAGTCTGCATGATTTCAGCAAGACCGCTATCGAAAAGGAAGTCAGCCTGGGAGGTATAGCCGGTCAGTTGCCAGCCATTGACACCATCCCCGGCCTCGGCAACCGCAGTAAAATCAACAAAAGCGGTCAGGTCTTGCAAGCCGGGCCAGAAAAATGGATCAGTATGTGCACGATGGCGATAGTGACACATCAGGGTGCCCTGGTCGCGTTCGGGCAAATAAAATTCCGGGCGCGGGTAACCATAGTCCGAGAGCAGCAATAGGCCCTGTTGCATCGATTCCAACAGCCCACTCAACCAGGGTTTTAGCAGCAGATTTAATTCTGATTCATAGCCACCCACAAAGGCATAGCCAAGCTCGGATTGCAGCTGGGCAACGGCGGCTTTTACCGGCGCGCCAGCACTTTGCCAATGCGTGACTAGGCATTCGTTTTCGAGGCCGACATATTGCTGTTGTACGCTATTATTATGGATGCGAAAACGCTCAATCGGGAGTGCGTCAATGACTTCATTGGCATATACAATGCCGCGGAAATTTTCCGGAGGGGCATCTAGCCAGTGAACGCGCTGCAACAGTTGTGGACAACGCGCCTCAATTCGCTGGCGTTGTTGTTCGCGCAGGTCTGCACTGCGCTCTAGAATCAGGTAGCGCCCGGGCAGCGGGTCAAGTTGCTGGAGTAAGTCAGCTGCCAGCGCACCACTGCCGGCTCCAATCTCAAGAAATTCATAGGTTGGTCCGGCGGCGCACAGTTGTGTGGCTACTGGGGCAAATGTATTCGCTAAGCAGCGGGCAAACAAGTCGCCTAATTCGGGTGCGGTTATAAAATCACCGGCCGCACCGAATTTATGTAAGCCAGCACTGTAATAACCCAGCCCCGGCTGATAAAGCGCGGCTTCCATATAGTCGGCAAACGACAATGGGCCATTATTCCGGATTCGCTGTTTCAACAAATCCAGCAGCCGGGTGCTATGCTGCTTGAGGTCTGCAGAGGGTTCGGGCAGGATGGAGGCTTGAGTTGATGCGGCAAAAGACATATGGCTAGTTTGAGTTAAAGATCGCTCACTTGTCCAGTATTTAGTTGAGACTATTTTGAAAATACTCCAGAAAAACAAGCAGGCATTGGTTACCGGTGGGGCACAACGACTGGGAGCGGTCATCGCCCGGCACTTGCATGCAGCAGGCTATGACCTGATTTTGCATTATCGTAACTCTGCAGATGCAGCGCATGCGCTGGCTGCTGAGCTGCAATTGCTACGACCGGAAAGCGTGAAATTGGTTAATGGCGATCTTGCCGATCAACACTCAGTGAGCAAACTGATTGAACAGGTATCTGTAGTTGCTTCTAAACTAACAGTGGTGGTCAATAATGCCTCCGCATTTTATCCCACAGCGGTTGGAGAGGTTGAGTACAGCGACTGGAACCAGTTGATGGATGCGAATCTTCGCGGGGCATTTTTTCTGACCCAGGCTTTGGCCGGTAAGTTAAAAACCGGAAATGGCTGCATTATCAACATCGCCGATATTTATGCGGGTAGCCCGTTAGCTGGGCATGCGGTGTATAACATTGCCAAGGCTGGGGTGGTAATGATGACTCGAACCTTTGCGCGTGAATTGGCACCGCAAGTGCGGGTCAATGCTATTTCGCCGGGGATTATTCTTTGGCCTGAAAACGAGCCTGCAGAGGCACTTAAACAGCAACTACTTAAAGGTTCAGCGGCAGGCAGACAGGGCTGCCCGGGAGATGTAGCGGCTGCGGTGGTGTTTCTGGCTGATCGCGCCGCCTATATTACCGGGCATACGCTGAATGTTGATGGCGGCAGGGCGCTGTATATTTAGGCGTGCAGCTTCTGTCTATCAGGAAGCCGTTATTTCGGCAGGGCTTAGATAGCTTCTATTACCATCAAAGGCCTGCCAGATTTCTCGCATAGTTTGCCCCAAGCGCGGATGTATCAGTTCAGGTGCCAGCTCAGCCAATGGCCGCAGTACATGGGCATAGTGCAGAATTTCTTCGCGCGGCAGGATCAACTTCGCATCGTCACTAATGGTTTGGTTGTACAGCAAAATATCAATATCAATCACCCGGTCGGAAAATCGGGGAGTGCTACGGTCGCGGCCATTGCTGTCTTCAAATGCCGTCAACAGCTGTTTTAGGGGTAGGGGATCGAGGTCAGTTTCTATCCGGGCACCCAAGTTAATAAAGTCATCACCTTCAAAACCAACACTGGTACTACGATAGGCCGGTGATAATGCAAGCCCGGAAAATTTGACTTGCAGCCAGTCAATGGCAATCTTCAAATGGGCTTCAGGCTCGGTATTGCTACCTAGCCCCAGATAGACAACAGCCATTATTTTTCCCGCTCGATAATAACCCCTACAGCCGCAGAACCACGCACGGCACCGGGTTTGCTGAGCTTGATGCGTAACCAACTGATATCAAACTCTGTGAGGATGATCTCAGCACAGCGCTCGGCCAGGGTTTCAACCAGTTGAAATTCTGCCGCCTGAACAAAATTGATTAAGCGCTTGGCCACCTCTTTATAGTTCAAGGTATCTTCTATGGCATCGGTTTTTCCAGCTTTACGAATATCAAAAGCCATTTCCAAATCAATGCTAACGGTTTGACGAATTTCCCGCTCCCAGTCATAGATACCAATAACAGTCTCTATCCTAAGGTCTTCAATAAAAACACGATCTGCCCGCATATCAAAACTCTCCTAAAAAACCCGCCACCCAAAATATTTATCTCGGATAATTGTGATTTCGCTGCGTGGGCATAAATGCCCACCCTACGGTGCCTTTAACTCATCCAGCGGCCAACGCGGTCGGCCACGAATACCGCCGGTACTGGTTTCGCCCGCCTGTAAACGCAAACTGCCGGCATAGGCGATCATGGCACCATTATCCGTACAAAACGCGAGTCGTGGCCAATAAACTTCCCAGCCCTTTTTGTCAGCTTCGGCCAACAAGGTAGCCCGCAATTCTTGGTTGGCACCAACCCCACCGGCAATAATCAGTCGCTTGCATTGGGTTTGTTCCAGTGCCCGCCGGCATTTAATCATTAAGGTCTGGGCGACCGCCTGTTGGAAGCCGGCGGCTATATCAGCTTTGATGGTTTCATCATCGCTTGTGCCTGTGCGCTCTTTTTGCCAGAGCGTACGGGTGTGGGTTTTCAGCCCGCTAAAACTCATATCAAGCCCAGGTCTATCCGTCATCGGTCGTGGAAAGCGATAGCGTTCAGGGTCGCCTTTGGTGGCTAGTTTTGCCAGTGCAGGGCCGCCGGGATAAGACAAACCCAATAATTTGGCAGTTTTATCAAAAGCCTCACCGGCGGCATCATCTAGGGTTTCACCTAACAAGGTGTACTCACCAATACCGCGAACCTCAATCAGCATCGAGTGACCACCGGAAACCAACAGCGCAACAAAGGGAAAGGCTGGCGGATTATCTTCCAACATCGGCGCCAGTAAATGGCCTTCCATGTGGTGTACCGCAAGCAATGGGACTTTTAATGCCCGGGCAAGACCGTGGGCGATGCTGGTGCCGACTAATAAGGCACCGATTAGCCCGGGTCCTTCGGTAACTGCAATGCCATCGATGTCCGCAAGAGATTTATCGGCCTGTTGCAGGCATTCGCGAATCAATGGAATGGTTTTTCTGAGATGGTCGCGTGATGCCAGTTCCGGTACTACCCCACCATACTCGGCATGTAGAGAAACCTGCGAATACAGCACATCCGCCAGCAATCCCTGCTCGCTGTCATACAGAGCAATACCGGTTTCATCGCAGGAACTTTCTATACCAAGTGTGAGCAAGGCTTGCTTCCATCAAAGGCTTTAAGTAAGCGCATTGTAAGTGTAATTGAGTCGGGGTGGTAGATGAAATATTGCAATATTAGGATTTGGGTGGGGTAGAGAACAGGCTTTGATAAATCAACGGTAAGATCTAGCCGATCTGAAGAGTGGGTCCTAGTGATGACTGAAAACAGAGTTGTACCCTAAATTTAGGCCAAGACGCTTAGGAATTAATGCCAGCGACCCCGGCTACTGCGCCGGTCAACACGGCTCTTTTTCCTACAAGACAAGTAAATTTACCCATGCTGTTGTCGGCAATGTGAGATTTTCTCTCGTGGCAAAAACGGGAATGCCTCTACCGGGTGTCTGTCCGTGGAACCGATCCGTGGAACCGTGCTAAAAATACCTGCGAGATATTTAACCCGTTCCTTAATCCACTTTCTACGGTGTTCATAGCAGCGATTGGTTATTGGGTCGCTACCACACAAAAAGGCGCGGCGTACACATCGACTGATGATGTGATAGTAGGGTGTTTCTTCGATAGATATAAGTTGTTTTCTTGGTAGTGTCATGATTTTTTCCCCTTGAGCATGAATTATTGAACAATCGGGCGAAGAAATCATCGGCTAGATGCTGAATCTGGTGTAGGATATTCTCTATGTGGTGTCTGTCCCAAGAGATATGCCCAGCCACACCCTAGAGGGCAGCAAAGTATGCCTTAGCTGCCATTCGGCCGTGGTAAGGATGTTGCCAGTCGTCAAGAACAGATTGAAACCTGCCTGTCCTGTCATGATTTCCTGTCATGATTTCTATGGGATGCTCACATGAAACTCCTCCAGACCCTGACACCTGTGTCGGGTAATACAGGTGTTTTTCATAAAAACCAAGTAATTTTACCCACACTATTGTCGGCAATGTGCGATTTTCTCTCGTGGCAAAAACGGGAATTGTTCTAAAATACGCCTGTCCTGCATTACTGGATCCGGGGCGGTTGAGCAAGGGCGGTGTTTATTAACCGCTTAGTACGCCAGGCAAAGCTGGCAAAGAATAACGGGTGAAAGTCCCGTACGGAGTAAGGCCGAGCCAGCCGCTCCGACCCCGAGTCATGCGCGGATGCTCGTGAGAGTAGACGTGAAGTGTTGACAGGGGAGGCCATGGGCTAGGTATTGAGCTGCGAAAGCAATAAGCAACGAGGTGTTGATGTTCTTAAGCGAAACAGAAGACAAAAACCGTGCAAACGCGATTGGTGAGTTTGCTTGGTACCTTGCGCAGTCGGAGACCCTATGCACGTGGAGAAGTTCTTTGACCGGAACCTGGGAGATCTCGATATTGCCCGCGCAATCGGGCCGGTTGAGTAAGGCGAGAGCCGCATTCTTAACATGAACGATATTGAGAAGTCGGACAGCGTTGTAGTACCGATGAAGCGGGTGAACAAAGGGGGTAAAACCTCGGCGGAACCTGTGGAGGAAAGGACGCTGGCCAAGGGGAACACCCATCAGCCGACCACTACCCGGACGCAGTGCCGGGATTCGGTGTCGAGCGGATTGGCGGGTGTGCGCAAAGCGGCAAGGATGCACAAGAGCATGCGGTTCACCGCATTACTGCATCATGTGACCATGGATCAACTCCGGGAAAGCTACAACTGCCTGAGGAGGCAAGCGGCTCCGGGGGATTGATGGTATAACATGGGCAGAGTATGGGAGGGACGAGGAACAACGCCTCAAGTCGTTGCACCAACGGATACACCAAGGTACTTACCGGGCCAAACCGGCCAGACGGGTGTATATCCCGAAGGCAGATGGTTCGCGGCGTGCCTTGAGTATCTGGTGTCTGGAGGACAAGATTGTCCAGCAGGCGCTGACGACGGTGTTGAACGCGATCTATGAGTCAGATTTCCTTGGCTTCTCCTACGGGTTCCGGCAACGACGAGGGCAGCACGACGCGTTGGACGCGCTGTCGGTCGGCCTGAGCCGCCGGAAGGTGAACTGGGTGCTGGACGCAGATATTCAGTCGTTCTTTGATCGTATGGATCATGACTGGATACTTGCATTCCTTGAGCACCGAATCGGTGATAAGAGAGTATTGCGGCTGGTTCGCAAATGGTTAACGGTGGGCGTTATGACTGAGGCCGGACGGGAACGCGTCGAACGAGGCGCACCCCAAGGCGCGGTAATATCCCCGCTGTTGGCTAACATCTATCTCCACTATGTACTGGATCTTTGGACCCAGCAGTGGCGACAGCGAACCGCGAGGGGTGACGTGATTGTAGTGAGATATGCGGATGATTTCGTGCTGGGATTCCAGTATGATTTTGACGCACGCAGTTTTCAAAGCGGTTTGCGGGAACGGCTCGGCAAGTTCGGGCTCAACCTGCATCCACAGAAGACTCAACTGATTCGCTTCGGTCGCTTCGCTCGGCGAATTTGCCGCGCAAAAGGTGAAGGCAAACCACCAACGTTTGATTTTCTGGGGTTCACGCACTATTGCACGATCGCCAGAACCAATCGGCGTTTTATGGTGGGGCGTAAGTCGATCAAAAAGCGCATGCGGTCTCAGCTATTGGAGATCAAAAAGGCGCTTCGGAAACGGCTTCACCACTCTGTGGGTGATACAGGTGCCTGGTTGCAGCGAGTTCTGCGCGGGCATTTGAATTATTACGCTGTTCCCGGCAACCAGCCGAGTCTGCATTATTTCTTCATTCGTGTTAAGCGATATTGGTTGCGTGCGCTCAGGCGTCGCAGCCAGCGTCATAGAATGAATTGGGTGCGGTTTGGCGAGTTGTGGCGACGGTTCGCACCCAGCATTGTTCTTTCACACGACTATCCAGCTCTACGCTTTGACGCCAAAACCCGAGGCAGGAGCCCAGTGCGTTAGTAGCGCACGCTGGGATCTGTGCGAGGGGTGCCGGGCAACCGGCATTCCTATCGCGACCCTTTAATCAGTGTCACGAAGCGAAGCAATCATACAAGGCTATGGAAGTGGTGGTTACAGCATGAAAGAAATAGGTGAGCATTTTGAGCTGCATTATTCACAGGTTAGTCGGATAGTTGCAAACGCTCGAAATGCAAATTACAAGACCTGAGCCTCCCCAGAGTGATTTATTATCACCTTGCGCCAGAGCACCAGATATGGTTTTTCACGCTTTGCGATAAAAACGAAATGGCTGATTTATCATCAAGCAAAAAGAAACAATTAAAATAGGTAATACAGGCGGAGTTGGCAGTCAGGAGAAGAAGTGGTGGCTAAGAAACGAAAACTATTTGATGAGTTAATGAAAGGCATTGAGTCTATGCAGCATGAACACGAGGGTAAAATCACTCTGCGAACACATGATGTTGATTACCTGCCACCACTACAAATTGATGCAGAGTTGATTCGCGACACCCGTGAACGCTGACATGTTTCTCGTGCGGTGTTTGCACGCCGTATTCGAGTTTCTGTTCCTACACTTGAGAACTGGGAGCAGGGAAGATCTAAACCCAATGCACAAGCCGCCGCTTTGATTATGATGGTTCGTCAATTCCCGGACACACTTGATAAGCTTTCCTGTTATTTGCTGTTTTGTTCACGGTTTAAATTATATTCTCGGTTTTATTCAGCAATCTGGCTACGACAATTTTCTTGCCGTAGCCAGGTTTTCTAATGAACTCAGAGCTTAATAATTATTATCGACACCTGTATCTATAACCTCAGTAGTGGTGCCGTGATAGGCATTGCCAGTAGCATTATTTCTATGTGCATCGGTATTAAAATATATGCCGGTATCATTATTGTAAAGTTTATTGCCTATTATTCTATTTCGGTAAACCTCTCGTGTATCAGCTGTACCTAAACCCAAAAACACCCCGGTTTCAAAGCCAATTGAGTGGTTGCCTACAAACCTGTTTCTGTGGCTTTTGTTTAAACCTGTACCCAGGCAAGCCCCGCCTGCATTTGCCAATATAGACAAGCCGGTGCGGCCCTCTCTTAAAGAGTTACGCCTTATATTATTAAATGAGGAGTTATTTAATCTTAGTGCCGTAAGCCCTGCATCAAGGATAGTATTGCCTTTGATGATGTTATTAGATGATTGTATCAAATGGATACCATAGTCATTACTTTGCCAAATTAAATTACCTCTTAGTACATTGTAATCAGCATCATCACCACAGATATGTATACCAATAGAGGTTTGGTGGAACTCATTATTTTCTACAACATTATTGTTGGCGGTAAGTCCAGCTATACGGTTATTGATTGCCACCGCGCTAGCGGTAGTAAATAAAAAATCATTATTGTACAGACGGGCATTATTGCCCATAGCGATAATAACCGCGTGGCCGACATTGGTAATTACAGTATTATGTACCTCTAATCCATCACTGCGGCCAGTATTCACGCCAGCCCAAAAACCACTAATTACTCCATCTTTAACTTCCAGATTATCAAATCCATTAACATGAATCCCTGCCAGATCGGATGTGCCAGATAGCCTGTAGCCATTTAGGTCAATAGTAACATTATCGGCAAACACCTCTAGAGCGGCATAGCCAGTTGTGCAATGTAAGTCCGTGGTTAGAGTTACATTAGTGGTAATCGAATCACCACAACTAACAGCTCTGGCTGGCAGGACATACAAAGATGCTACAAGAAGTACTGAAAAAAGTATTAATTTACTGTGCTTCATTACGAATTTCCTCTTTTGATAAGTGATTGGGTTATAGCAGTGTAGTTGTTTTGGCCACCTAACTAGAGAATAGGATGGGGGCAGGCAACTTAGACTCAACTTTCGAGTGTAACACTATTCTTTTTTTTATTTCATATTGGCAAGTATTAATGGACAGGCGGAGCGCCGAGCTAAATCGGCAGAAGATTGGAGGTGAAAGCCCTCTACTCAGTAAGGATTAACCATCCGCTGAGACCTTGAGTCATGAGCCGTTGGTCGTGAGGCCAAAGGTTAAGCGTTGACAGAGGAACATGCAGGCTCAGTATTGAGCTCCGAAACCACTGATTGAGAGCGCCGACCTTGTTGTCTGATGGGGAAGGCCACACGAACCACATGGGATTTGGTGAGCATGAGGATCGGTTCTCCGGAGTCCTAGACCTGGTGCATGTATGGATGTCTTTTGTGCGGAACTCGGGAGGTCCTGCTGTAGGCCATGGATAATCCAACCATGGCAGTTTCGGGGGGGATTTTTTTTCTCGTAGCCCGAGATATTACGGCAGGAAGTCGGACAAGATAATAGTAGTGAGGAAGCCCATGAACAATGTAGCGAAAACCGTGTTGTGAGTACTACGGCGGAGTGGGTGGAGCGAAGTGTCT
>JAKITM010000099.1 GCA_021648045.1 Lysobacterales bacterium | reverse complement strand
TTTTAAAACTCGCATCCAGCTCAACAGGTAAGGTAATTAAATGCACAATAGTTGTTACAAACATACTACCAACTGCTAAAAGAATAATCAGCCCGGTTAACATAGGTGATTTAGAAAAGAGTGCAAGAAATGGCATGGCGACCATCGCCATTGACGCAAGCTTTTCGGTGAGTTGAGAAAACTCTATCCACTTAGATCGGTTTTTTAACAGCGGACTATTTTGTTTGTCTTGAATTGCATGACCAACCTCATGGGCTGCCACTGCCACTGCTGTTAACGATTTGCCGTTAAAATTAGCGGGACTCAAACGCACTGCTTTCGCCTCAGGATCATAATGATCTCCGTGATCTGTTTCTTCAACCATCACGCCAGTTAGCTTGTAACGATCAATAAGGTGTCGCGCTAACTCACCTCCAGTTCCGCGCATATCTGGCTGCTCAGCCGAATACTTTTTAAATGTACGCTTCGCCCACAGCTGTGGACCGAAGATTACTATAAGCCCTAATGTAGTTAAGATAACAAAAAGCATGAAATTTTAGCCCACAAATAATTCCTAGCGTTTAGGATATCCCGGCTCGAAGGCCGGGAAAGTGAAACATTTTGTGATTGCCCTGTGGCTGGAAACTTTGGGATTTGTTACTCCGCCTCAGCAATTTTCCACCGATATTTTCTGCCACCCAGGGAGGCATTAATATAATTATCGGCTATCCGACGGGTTTTCCCAGCCTTAAGGTTGTAGTTCCATAATGACAAGCCATCAGCATTTTCTAAAATAAAAGCCAAGTTTTTCGAATTTGGCGAAAAACTGACATTCATGACTTTACCTTCAGGCAAATCTGCCAGAAGAATTCTCTTATCATCTTGCAACGACCGAAGTTCAATGCCGGTATAGCCGGTGGAGCGGCTGGGTGCAAATATCGCAGAATTAATCCGCAGCCCAGCCAGCTTTTCTTCAGGTTGTGCTAGCTCGCTGATGCTTTGGGCGCCAGGCCGGTGCAGTAAAGCCACCCAGCGTTTATCATCTGAAATGGTTGCTCCTGGCCTACGCGGGGCGTCTACTAGGTCGGCCATGATTTTAGGCGGGGTTTGGTAGCCGAGGTCGGATTGGGCATGGATGCCGAAACTGATCAGTAGCAGTGATAAAAATAAATATTCCATTTTTTTATTCCCGTAATAAATGCCTGAGTTACAGGCTAGATTATAGGCAGTATGCCAGAGTTTTAGCTGCTGAAGGATAATTCGAATGATCAGCCTCATAGTCTTAACCTTATCGAATATAATAGAACTATATTGTTTTATTCAGAACAAAGAGGACTTCTAGTGCAAGAAATAAATACATTTACCAGCTTACTACTTAGGTTGGCCTTGTTGGTTTCACTGATACTGCTTTCGATTGTAATCGTGAGTATGGATTCCGAATTGTTGATACGCGGTAATAGTGAGTGGTCAATTACTGAGGTAAGTCATAAGCTATGCATTCTGACATCAGCGATATTATTCGGTTTCGCTGCTAAATATGATCCCCGTTCGCGTGGCTTTTTTATCCTAGTTGCCGGTCTGTTTGCTGCAATGGCTATTCGGGAGGCCGATGGCTTGCTTGATAACATTCGAAAAGGCTTCTGGCTTTATCCTGCCTTGAGTGTATCGGCTGCGGCTATTTATTTTTCAGTAAAACAAAAAGCTACAGTAAAGCTTCCGCTGTTATTGCATATGAATAGTGCGCCATTTGCATACATCATTCAAGGCTTGGTTATTATTTTAATATTTAGTCGAATTTTCGGATCTGGTTTCATGTGGCGGGCAGTAATGGGGGATGACTACGATGAAATACACAAGACAGTCATTCAGGAAGGTATTGAGTTGTTGGGCTATATGATTGTGTTTTATGGTTCGATATTTGTCTTCGGGAACGCATACAAGCAGCGAAATGGTGCCTAGACCATTCAAGATTTTCTTATTTCTGGCGAGATAATAATCACTCTAGAAGTGTCGTGGCACTTTTCAGTCGTTTATTAAATGAGGTGTTAAAATGACTCGTTCTTTATTAGTATCACTACATCATTAGTTTGCACTGTTAAGACGGCATCCCACTTTCTAGCTAACCATTGAAAGGTTTCAATTGCAAAAAAACACACATGCGTAGGGTCATTTTTATAATGCCAGGAGGCAAAAGCCGAGTGATTCAGCGCCCGTTTGGTCATAATGCCCAGTACGCCACCTTGTTTTAAGCATGACCAGAGCAAATCCAGTTCTTTTCCCGGATGGTGCAGGTGCTCAAGCACTTCAGTTGCAGTAATAAATTCATATTTTAAGTCGAACACGGAACGATCAGTTGCATAAAATGGGTCATAAATTTTCATTTTATGCCCAGCTTCCTCAAACATAAGCGCGAGGGTGGGTCCGGGGCCTGAGCCGAAATCAAGGCCGTTACTCTGGGGGCTCAACTGTTGTGAGAGTGGGGCAAACATACGCCCGAGAAACTTTCGATATCCTGAGTCAGTTGCTGAGTTCTCATGTTGGTCATACAACGCTTTTTCTTCTGCAGAAGTTAAGTGGTATTGTGGCAACACAAATACAAGCGTGCAAGTTTGGCAGCGATAGTATTCCCGTTTATCTCGATAGTAGGGCTGGCTGTCGATTGACTCGCAAAGCGGACAGCCGTGTTGTTTAATCAATATATTTCCAGGATCTTGCACCATCGAAATTTCTTATTGATATATCTTCAAGCAATTCGCTACTAAACATCCGTGCATTGATTGCCAGCCGTTGAGAATCACATTTTTCAGTCGTTGTGTAATGCGTAGAGCAGCCACACAGGGGGCAGTGATGGAAAGCAATATCTTTATCTCCCCACATATAACTTGCTGGTGCTTTAAGTTTGTGACTGACGATAACATCACTAGGCTGAAAGTAAGCCCACAGTGCCCCGAGGCGGGAGCATATTGAGCAATTACAAGCAGTAACTGTAGCGGGTAATTGCTCGGTTTGAAGGCTAATATTACTGCAATGGCAGCTGGCTATCATCATGAAAAATTTACACCTAAATAGGTTTAAGCTTACTCAACAGTAATGGTTATTTGCTTAGACAGCACCGGCTTGGCGTGAGGTGTATGCGCATAATCGCCCAACAGCAATTGCAGCGTATGCGTGCCTGGGCTTAGCGTTAGCTCAGTTTCTGTTTGACCACCACCAAAGTGCACGATCTTATCTGTTGCGGCAAGGGGTTTAGTCATATCCGGTAGCGTTTCAAGGTTAATCAACAGGTGGTGGTGACCTGTTTTATCACCCATAGTGCCAGCTGGTGCAATCCCCATTCCGCTTAGGCCGAATTTAACGCTAAATGTTTGCGTGACCGTTTCACCATCGAGTGGCGCAATAAAATAGACTTTTGCATCAGTAGGGGATGTTGATGAGGCTTCATTTGCGGAAATATTGAGTGCGAATGAGATGGAAAGCAATAATAATATGCTGATGATTTTTTTCATGTTGTACTCCACTAAATTCAGTAAATATTGCCTTATTCGAGGCTGGCGCACAAGCGCAATTTATGTGTTCAGTCTGCGAAAATCGGCACCGGTTGGGTTTTGGTGAACCCGCAGGTCAAATTCTGGTACTACAGCAAAAATATGATCAAAAATATCTGCCTGTATCGCTTCATAGTTAGCCCAGGCTTTGTCTTTGCTGAAGACATAAATTTCAATCGGTAAACCATTTTCCGTCGGTGCCAGTTGACGTACTAAAAAAGTCATTTCTTTATTAATCATTGGATGGTTGTCGAGGTAGGCAACAACATAAGCGCGGAAGGTTCCAATATTGGTCATCCGTCGGCCATTAACCAGACTGGTGTTATCAACATTAGCCTCATAATTTAGTGTTTTCAGTTTTTCTTTCATGGTTTCAATATAGGCCGAAATATACTGAATTTTTGCAAAGCGTTCGAGCATTTCAACATCACAAAATTGAATGCTGCTGATATCAATATTCAACGAGCGCTTAATTCGCCTACCGTCGGATTTGTCCATGCCGCGCCAGTTTTTAAAGGATTCGCTGATCAGTGCGTAAGTAGGAATGGTGGTTATGGTTTTGTCCCAGTTTTGTACTTTCACAGTAGTCAGCGCAACTTCAAGAACATCACCATCGGCACCGTATTTAGGCATTTCTATCCAGTCGCCCACAGCAACCATTCTGTTGGTTGCCAGTTGAATGCCGGCGACAAAGCCTAAAATTGAATCGCGGAACACTAGCATCATTACACCCGCTAAAACACCAATGCCACTAAGTAAGTAGATGGGTGTTTTGCCGATGAAAATTGAAATGACAATGACAATAGTAAAAAAGTATAGGACTGTTTTTAGCGCTTGAACGATGCCTTTTATAGGAACTTCTTTAGCAGCACGGAAGGTTTGGTAAATTTCTTCAGCGGTGTTGAGTAAAGAATCAAGCACCAGCATCAGAATTATAATCATGTAAATTGACAGGGCGCTTCGCACGATGGCAATGCTAGATTCATGCCCTGCCAATGCTATTGGCGCCAATATAAAGATCACCAGTGCCGGGGCAAAATGCGCCATACGGTTAAGTACCCGCTGTTTGATAAGGGCATCATCCCAGGTAGTTGTGGTTTTTTTAATCGCGTAGGTAAGCCCTGTAACAATATACCGCTTAGCAATAAAGTTTGCTATTACACTTAGAATAATAACCACAGAAAATGCGACAGCCGCGGTGATGTAGAGCGATGTTTCATCACTAAGACCTTGTCCCAATAACCAGTTTTGTAAAAATTCGCGCATTAGTTAATTCTCTTTATTAATCGTTTAGTTTTAGTGGGCTTATCCAGTATTCACAGCTGAATGCATTTATTGTTCTGATATTTTACTAAATTTGAAAATTACAGTTTACCGCTTCAGTTCCCAATGTTTATTAAAGGTAATGTCTTCGCCCCAGATATTACCCATGTATTTGTTTGGTAGGTAGTGATCAAAGCGGAAGCGGAGTTTTGTGGTTTCTGATTCTGAAGTGTTGTCTTTATCCATATTGCTTTTGCTTAAGCCAATAATTACTCTGGCGGCATGAGTGCCGCTGCTGATGTTGACATGCATACTGCTCCAGTAGCCATGGTCGGGTAGTATGAAAAGTTTTATTTCATCGGCAGGTACGGGGTGATTATAGGTGTAGGTGAAATCGAGGGTCAGGCTATCATCCGTTTGCGTCACCACTTTTACCTGATTGAGTTTGATTTTATTAGGCTCAATTAACTGCTCGGTGTTTTCATAAATAACCGGGCTGCTGTTATCGCTGCAAGCACTTAACAAAATGAGTAATAATGCAGAATACATAATTTTGATCTTCATAGATTTATCCATTATCGATTCTCTTGTAAATACCAATGGGGCTTAAGGTGCTAGCCTTTTAATTCGCCAGTCATTTTCTTCTCGTACAAAACGGAAGCGGTCGTGCAACCGGTTCTCCCGACCTTGCCAGAACTCTATGCTTTGCGGAATAATGCGAAAACCGCCCCAGAAGTCCGGTAGTGGAATTTCCTGATGTTGAAATTTTTCTTTAATTGCTTGAAATTGAGTTTCCAGCAGGGAACGGGAAGTAACCACCCGACTTTGGTGAGAACACCAGGCGCCAATTTGGCTGCCACGGGGGCGCGAGCTAAAGTACTTTAACGAATCGTTTGTTGATATTTTTTCCGCACGCCCTTCTATTTTTACCTGCCGATCAAACTCCAGCCAGTGGAATAGGGCAGCAACATTCGGATTATCCGCAATATCGCGGGCTTTATGGCTGGAGTAATTGGTAAAAAAAACAAAGCCTTGCTGATCAAAAAGTTTCAACAAAACCGTGCGTACAGACGGTGCACCATGAGTATTCACAGTTGCCAAGCTAAAGGCATTAGGGGTTTCCAGTTCGGCCTGAGTCGCCTGCGAAAACCATATCTCAAATTGCTCATACGGGCTACTGCAAAGACTCTCTCTTTGTAAGCCTGAAAAAGTATATTCGCGGCGAAGGTCGCTAATGTCCATGATTTTAGAGATCCGGTTTTAATGCGGTTGTTCTTGGGTGCTAAGAGGTGAATTATACTCTCAGCTAGCGATAATTGGCAGGCAAACTAATTAGGTCTGAAGCCAGCTGCATCAGGCCAGCTTGAGAGGTGATGAATGTAACTATATATGGTAGAAATTACAAATATTGCATAAAAGCAACTATATAGTTACAATTGCGTGTATGAAAAACTCAAATTACCCTAGTATTGGGGAGCTATGTTTACAGCAGCGTAAGCGCCAGCAGTTAACCCAGGCGCAGGCTGCTTTAAAGGCTGATATAGCCCGCCGGTATATCTCTGAAATTGAACGGAATAAATTCCGTGGTGCATTGTGGATACTAAACCGCTACCTGCAGCTTTTGGGTCTTAAACTCACTGTCATAAAGCACAAACGACCTAGCTGGGAACAACTGGATCAGATATTTTCCGAGGATGAATAATTGTGAAATTAAAAGATTTCCCCGCTAAAATTGAACGGGTCAATGTATTGGCTGGTAGTGACTCATCCGGCTTGTTAAGCTTTGAAAACAGCAGTTTCGCCTTTAGTTATTCACCCCAAGGTGTGCCGGTTTCAGTTACCATGCCCAATCGTACAGCATCATATAACTCAGGCGCTCTACACCCCATATTTGAAATGAATCTACCGGAAGGTTTTGTGCGCCAGGCTATTTCGGAGCGATTAGTTCGCTATACCAAGGTGAATGATTTGTTGTTTTTGGCACTACAGCAGAACCGGGGGATTGGCCGCTTGTCCTATTCATCAGAACTTGCTATTGAGCCTCCGAGTGCTGAAAACCTAGAAGCCCTAATTCACTGGGATAATAGCGAAAGCGTGTTTGAATATCTGCTGGATAAGTTTTTACTGCATACGGCAGTTTCCGGTGTGCAGCCAAAAGTGATGGTGCCTACAGATAGAGCTACACTCCTACAACCAGACCTGATTGTTAAAACTGGTGGCGATGGTTTCCCAAACCTGACTCTTAATGAATTTGTGTGTATGAGCATAGCCAAAGCCTGCGGTATCGCTACACCTGAATTTTGGCTGTCTGATAATGAAGAACTTTTCATTATGAAGCGCTTTGATATCGCCAGCAATGGCAGTCCATTAGGTATGGAAGATTTTGCCGTAATAATGAAAAAATCCAGCACAGAAAAATACCGAAGTAGCTATGAAAGCGTGGCTAAAGTGATTGACCTGTATTGCTCTGACCCCGACCAGAAGCAAATAATATTTGACTACATTGCGATAAGCTGCCTGTTGGGTAATGGCGATGCCCACCTAAAAAACTTTGCCCTTTTGTACACAGATACCAATGACGATGATCTTAGACTCTCACCACTTTATGATGTGGTCAATAGCTTGCCATACCCTGAGTTATCCAACGACCTTGCCTTGAGTATGAATAAATCGAAAGCCTTCCCAGATAAAAATGGCCTGCTAAAGTTTGCGCGTAATATTGGCTTAAGAAAACAAACAGACCGATTAAATGAAATGGCAGATATCGCTATGCAGTTTATTCAGTGCTTTGAGCGTTGGGATAGCTTTCCTGAGCTTAAAAAAAGCCTGGAAAAATCAATTTCTCAAACCATGATAGAGTCGAGTTCCGGTTTGAAGTTACCACGGCGTAGCCCCAAAAAGCGAAAGGCAGATCGGCTTTTAATTTAGACTGAAAACGGGGGCTTGCCTTACCAATTAGAATAGAAACCATTTTGCAGTCCCGTTCAATCTAAATCTGTCATTCCGGAAATGCGAATAGCATTGTCCGGAAACCAGTGGTTTTTCTAGTGTACTGGATGCTTTTCAAAAAACTTCATACCCAGTTTGGTTATACTTCCCAGATGTACAATATTCGCTTGCTATTATTAAGGACGAGCCAGCATGAGCAAGGACAAAAAATTCACTTTCCGACACTTATTCTCTGATCGAGAATTGTCGCCTGAGGAGCGGCGTCTTGTGCTGGAAGATTTATTTGTTTTTGGTCGGCAAAATCGGATACCATTCCTGTTTCGTATGGGTGTATTACTGGTACTCTCGACTATAATTGCTACCGCCGGATTACTATCCGACTCTGCAGCGGTAGTCATTGGTGCAATGTTGGTAGCACCATTAATGACGCCGGTTATGGCCGCTGCTGCTGTTGTTATGGGTTGGCAGAAGCGTTTTTATTCTGCTCTGTGGTTGGTTTTAGCCATGGGTCTGGGCGCGCTTTTGCTATCTTCATTGTTAACCCTGCTATCACCAGAAATAGTTTTTATTCCTGAGCAGGTATTGGCACGAACCCGACCAACATATTTTGATTTGCTCATCGCTTTGGCAGCCGGTGCAGCAGGTGCTTACACCATAACGCGCAAGGAAAGCAATGCTATTCCTGGAGTGGCAGTTGCGGTGGCACTGTTACCGCCTTTAGCATCAGCAGGTATTCTGTTAACCAGTGGTGAGTATGAACTGGCTACCCGTGCAGTGGTTTTGTTTTTAACCAACTTGGTAGCGATGATTTTAGCTGCGGCTTTAACCTTTTTGGCGGTGGGCGTGTCTCCTGCATCAGCGCGAAAACGCTCGGCAGCCTTTATCAAAAATAAGCTCTATTTATTTCTGGTGCTGACCCTGTCCATCTCTGTGCCATTGTGGTTTTATACCGATAAAGTTTTGTTCAACCCCCATTACCTGGCGGCTAAATCAGAAGTGTTGCAGAACTGGCTGCTTGAGAATGAACTGGAGTTAACGGATGTCGATTTTAAGAATGATACACGTACCTTGTCGTTTTCATTTACCGGTCCGCGCCAGCCATTAAATATTGGCGATTTATATGATCAGATCATCGCCAATGGTAAGCTAA
>JAKITM010000098.1 GCA_021648045.1 Lysobacterales bacterium | reverse complement strand
TAATGTCAGTCAATAATTCATTATTTTGTCACGGTATTCTCAAGAATGGTACCGAGGCGCAAAAGCAGAAATATGTTCGCGATATTGCCAGTGGTAAAAAAATCGGCGCTTATTTGTTAACCGAACCACAGTCGGGTTCAGATGCAGCGGCAATGAATACACAGGCCAAACTAAGCAAAGATGGCAGTCACTTTATCATTAATGGTAAAAAATCCTGGATCACTTCAGGGCCTGTAGCCGAGTACGGCGTGTTGTTTGCCGTTACCGACCCGGATAAAGGCGCGCGCGGAATCAGCGCGTTTATTGTTGAGGCTGATCGGCCCGGTTATATTCGTGGAAAAAAAGAACCTAAACTGGGCATTCGTGCATCCGCTACCTGTGAAATTGAATTTGATAATTACCATTGTCCGGTAGAAAATATGTTGGGCGAAGAGGGTATGGGTTTTATCAGCGCAATGAGTGTGCTGGATGCCGGACGAATCGGTATTGCTTCTCAAGCATTAGGCATCGCTCTTGCTGCTTATGAAGCCTCTGTTGAGTATGTAAAAGAACGCAAAGCCTTTGGCAAGCCCATCGGTGCGTTTCAAATGACGCAGACTAAAATTGCGGATATGAAAACTCGAATAGAGGCCAGTCGTCTGTTGATTTATCAGGCTGCCATTGCCAAGCAAATGCAGGCCGAGGGTAACGGCGGGCGATTTACTACGGAAGCTGCAATGGCGAAGTTATTTGCTTCTGAAACGGCCATGTTTGTTACCCATCAGGCGGTGCAAATACACGGTGGCATGGGTTATAGCAGGGAAATGCCAATTGAACGCTATTTTCGAGATGCTAAAATAACCGAGATTTATGAGGGGACCAGCGAAATTCAGCGCATGGTCATATCCCGTAGTGTTACTGGTATTAGGTAATATTCACCATGCCGGCGAATGCTGATATAACTGTGGAAACAGGTAAGAATGAATGATATAAAAGAGATATATACAGCGGTTACAGGGCTGTTAGATGGGCAAGCGGATTCGGAATATTCAGCGCGTGAAAAGAAAGAACTACGACAGCTGACCGCCACCTTATTTCAGCGTGCTACCAACGATGAGCTTTCCGGGCAAACAGCGGAGCATTTATTGACCCGGATTGTACACCTCTATAAATTTATCCAGCAACGCGACACCAGTCAGCCAAAACTACGGATATTCAATCCAAAACTAGATGTTGATGGTTGGGAGTCACCTTCCACGGTCATTCAGCTATTGAATATCGATGGTCCTTTTCTGGTCGATTCTATAAGCCTGTTGCTGGCGGAAAACGGGATCGCGATTCGACACCTGTTTCATCCGGTAATAACTGTACAGCGCGACCAACAAGGTAGTTTGGAACAACTACTTGAGACCGATTCCAATGCGGGTAAAGCCAATTGCTTTACCGAGTCACTCATCCAGTTGGATATAGCCCATCTGAGTAAAGACCGAATTCAGCGCTTGAAAAAGAAAATGCTCGAAACGCTAAATGTGGTGCAGTATGCGGTTAAGGATTGGTCGCAAATGCAAGAGCAGGCCAGAGTGGCAGCAGGCTTGTTATCTAAACATAGCCCAGCAGTGGCAAAGGCTACCGCTACTGAAGCCGCTGATTTTATTAACTGGCTTGCGGATGATCATTTTATTTTCCTCGGGTATCGTGAGTATGCCGTAACAGGCGCCGCTAAGAATGCAGTTTTAGAAGCAAAAGCAGAAACTGGCCTGGGAATGCTCGCAGAAAAACATGCCCCGGTTACCAGTCGCCCAATGTCCGATTTGCCGGATAAAAACGCGCTTACGCGAGAGGCACACCCTGAACCTCTGATTATTACCAAAACCAATTCCCGTTCAATTATTCACCGCAGTGGATACATGGACTACATTGGGGTAAAAATCTATGCTGATGATGGTTTAGCTATCGGCGAGCACCGTTTTATCGGCTTGTTTACATCCAATACCTATACCCGCAGCGCCTGGTCAACACCTTTGTTGCGACACCGGGTTGAAGCGGTAATGCAGCAATCAAAACTGCGGCCGGGCTCGCATGCATGGAAAGCACTGGTGCATATTCTTGAGACTTTACCTAGAGATGAGCTCTTTCAGTCAACGGTTACTGAGCTTTCGGCCTTGGCACTGGGGGTGCTCAAGTTGCAGGAGCGTCAAAGAATTCGTTTGTTTGTCCGTCGTGAACGCTTTGGTCGGTTTTATTCGTGCATGTTGTTCTTGCCAAGGGATCGTTTTAATACTGAAAACCGAATCGCAATTCAGTCAATTTTGAAACGCGCACTAAAAGCTGAAACTCTCGATTATCAGGTTAAAGTTTCTGAATCCACATTGGCCCGACTGCATATTTTGGTGCGTCCACGCGCTGGCGAAAACCCGCAAATTAATATTGATGAACTTGAACAAAGAATCGTTAAAGCGGTGCGTTCATGGGGCGATGAACTGCGTGAAATTTTACTCCAGAAGCTGGGTGAGGCCGAAGGATTGGCACTGTATGACAACTATGCACAAACGGTATCGGCATCTTATGCAGAGGATGTATCACCCTGGGTAGCCAGTTATGACCTGCAGAGTATTGCGGCGTTAACCGATGAAGACGACTTGCGTATGAGCCTGTATCGGCCGCGCAAAAAACGCATGGGCGTGCTGCGCTTTAAAATCTTTAAATACACCCGGCCGATTCCTCTCAGTGATGTTTTGCCGATGTTGGAAAACCTGGGCCTGAAAATAGTCAGTGAGCGGCCTTATGAATTTGTGCTGGGGCCGGAAAAGACTGTTTGGGTACAAGATTTTGATATGGTGTTGGCCAATGGCGGCGATCTTGATATCGAAGCCGTGCGGAATGTTTTTCAACAAGCTTTTGAGAAAACCTGGCGGGGAGATGTTGAAAGTGACGGCTTTAACCGACTGGTGCTGGCCTCCCGGCTGCCTTGGCGGCAGGTGGCTATTTTACGCGCTTACAGTAAGTATCTGTTACAAACCGGGATGCCGTTTTCGCATGCGTATATGGCAGAAACCCTAGAATCTTACCCCTTGATTGCGCGATTGCTGGTAGAGCAGTTTAAAGAACAATTTGATCCGGCCAGAACCGATGAAAGTGAAGCGCGTGCCCTCCGGCATGCAAAGCGTTTGAAAAAAATATTTAGGGTGCTGGATACATATGAATCACCGGCGCTTGTAGAGGCTCTGGTTCTGCTTGTCCGTTCACGCATCGAAAGAGATAGAAAATCCCACCTCAAGGCGATTCAGGCAGCACTGGTCAACGCCTTGGAACTGGTTGGAAGCTTGGATCAGGATCGGATTATGCGGGCCTTCAGTGAAACCATTGGTGCCACCCTGAGAACCAATTACTTTTGTCAGGATGATAATGGCGCGGCGCGTGAATTTATGTCCTTTAAACTGGACTCCGCGCGGGTCCCGGACTTACCTAAACCCTGCCCATATAGAGAGATTTGGGTGTATTCGCCTCGAGTGGAAGGTATTCATTTACGCATGGGGAAAGTCGCCAGAGGTGGTTTGCGCTGGTCAGATAGGCGAGAGGATTTTCGTACTGAGGTGCTGGGTTTGATGAAAGCCCAAAATGTAAAAAACACAATGATTGTCCCAGTGGGTGCCAAGGGCGGGTTTTTTGTTAAACAAAGCCCGGATGGTGGTCGGGAAGCGGTGTTGGCAGAAGGAATATATTGCTACAAAAACTTTATTCGCGGCTTGCTAGATGTCACAGACAACCTCGATGAAGATAAAATTCTACCCCCGCCAGGAGTTGTCAGGCTGGATGGTGATGATCCCTACCTAGTAGTGGCAGCAGATAAAGGCACAGCAGCATTTTCAGATATTGCTAATGGAATTTCGGCAGATTATAACTTCTGGCTGGGTGATGCCTTTGCTTCGGGTGGTTCGGTTGGTTATGATCACAAAGCCATGGGTATTACCGCCAAGGGCGCCTGGGAGTCAGTTAGGCGACATTTCCGAGAAATTGATGTTGATATTCAAACCACGAATTTTTCGGTTGTAGGTATTGGTGACATGGCGGGTGATGTTTTCGGCAATGGCATGTTGTTGTCGAAACATATCTGCCTGAAAGCAGCATTTAACCATATGCATATCTTTCTGGATCCTGATCCGGATGCGAAAGTTAGCTTTGTAGAGCGTCAACGATTGTTTAATTTGCCGGGTTCTAGTTGGGAAGATTACAATCAGGAGTTGATTTCTAAAGGTGGCGGGATATTCTCCCGACAGGCAAAAACTATTGAGCTCAGCGATGAAATGCGCAAGTGGTTAGGCGTCAAAGATCAACAAATGGCACCAACTGTCTTGATTAGAGCCTTGCTTACAGCGCAGGTTGACTTGCTTTGGAACGGCGGCATTGGCACCTATGTTAAGTCTACAGAGGAAAGCGATGCTGATGTTGGGGACACAGCGAATAATATTCTAAGGATTAACGGTAAAGAGTTAAACGCTAAAGTAGTAGGAGAGGGCGGTAATTTAGGTTTTACCCAGCTTGGACGAATCGAATATGCTTTATCCGGCGGCCGCATTAATTCAGACTTTATCGATAATTCAGCGGGAGTGGACTGCTCTGATCATGAGGTCAATATCAAAATTTTACTCAACCAGATCATGCGGCAGGGTAAATTAGATATGCAGCAGAGGAATGCATTGCTGGTGGAAATGACAGCAGATGTTGACCAATTGGTGTTGCGTTCTAATTATCTGCAATCGCAGACGGTTTCAATGATGGTCCATTTGACCGGCACTAGGCTCGGTGCACAGGCGCACTTTATCCGTGCGCTTGAACAAGATGGTCTGTTGGATCGCGAAATTGAGTTTTTACCCGCGGATGACTTGCTCGAAGAACGCAAGTTAAACCGAAAGGGCTTGAGCCGACCCGAATTAGCGGTATTGCTTTCTTATGCCAAAATTGTACTCTACCAGCAATTACTCGACTCTGATGTACCCGAAGATGATTATCTTGGCAGCGAATTGCACCGCTACTTCCCGCAGGCAATTCAGCAGCGTTTCCCCGAGGAAATGCAGCAACATCGATTAAAACGCGAGATTATAGCGACTATGGTCACCAATTCCATGGTCAATCGAATGGGTGCTTCATTTGGTTTAATGATGCAGCAGGCGACCGGCAGTAGTCCGAGCGAGGTCGCAAAAGCTTATACCATCGTCAGAGATACTTTTAACTTGAATCCCTTATGGTTAGCCGTCGAGGCGCTGGATAATAAAGTTTCTGCGAGCGCGCAGACCGATGCTCTTGTGGTGATCTGGACGCTAACCCGACACGCCACTCGCTGGCTTTTGGTTCAACCCGGAAAACAGCTAGATATCCAAATTCAGTCAGATCGGCTGAAACCCGGTATTCAACAGTTGCGCGATAGTCTACCTACTTTAATTAACGCGGATGAACAAAGACTGCTCAAAAGCAAAGTCCAACGCTATACCGAATCAGGCTTTCCTGCGGATCTTGCCGAGCAGCTGGTATTGTTCGATCGCCTACCTTCGGCGCTGGATATTGTAGATGAAGCCAGTCGTAGAGGATTTCCGGTTGAAAAAGTCGCCTCTGTTTATTACCAGTTAGGACAAACCATGAACCTGAAATGGTTGATGCAGCAGGTCGAAGGTCTGGCAGTTGATGGTTATTGGCACGCATCAGCCCGCAGTAATTTACGCGAAGAGCTGTACCGCTACCACCGGGCATTGGCAGGGCAGGTGCTGGCGGCTTATGGGGCTAAAGGTGACAACCCGGTTAAACACTGGTTACAGGCTAATCAACAGGAACTCGACCGAGTGATAGAAATGCTCGCGGATATGCGTACTTTATCAGAAATTGATTTTGCTACTATTTCTGTTGCTGTACAGGCTTTACGGGCATTATTAACTGAAAATAGCTTATGAGCCTAAATAACATTCATTTTCTCGGTAGCGAACACGCGGAAACACCTGCAGCAATAAAAAAGCTTAAGTTAATGTATGGCCATGCCGAGCTGGATACTGCTGATGTGATTGTAGCGCTGGGCGGTGATGGCTTTATGCTCCGGGTGTTGCATCGAATAGTTGATTCCGGCCTGCCGGTTTACGGCATGCGTATGGGGCGGATCGGCTTTCTGATGAATGGTTATCAAGATGGCAAACTACTTGAGCGACTAGAGCAGTCAAGCAGTGTCAGGCTTAACCCACTCCGCATGACCGCAACCACCGCCGATGGTAGTGAGCACGAGGCGCTGGCGATTAACGAGGTTTCATTGTTGCGACAAAGTAATCAGGCAGCACATTTACGCCTTTCTATTAATGCCTCAGTCAAAATTGATGAATTGGTTGCTGATGGTATTTTGGTATCGACGGCGGCGGGAAGCACAGCTTATAATTTTTCTGCCAGAGGGCCTATTCTGCCACTGGGTACCGGTGCATTGGCAGTTACTCCAATTTCGCCATTCAGACCCCGGCGTTGGCATGGCGCAGTACTACCATCTGAGGCCAGTGTTGAAATTGATATTCTGCAAGCCGAGAGACGGCCGGTTAGTGCTACTGCTGATTATATTGAGTTTCGTGATGTTATCCGAGTGAAAGTGGTTGAGGATGCGGCAACGGTTTTAACCCTGATGTTCGATCAGGATCACTCTCTGGAAGAGCGCATCCTCAATGAGCAATTTCGTTAGAACACTGGTTTTTTGCTGTGTGTCGTGAAATTATTGATTAGCGACGCCATGCGGAACATGCCCTGTGGGTACATGTTCCTGCGCTGATTCACAGTGCAAGGTTTGGTCATCAAAAAAGATATCAGCACCAAAGGCGCTCAAAAAAGCACCTTTTTCCTTGCCACCAAGAAACAATGCCTCATCAATGCGTATGCCCCAGTCCCGTAGAGTCAGAATAACCCGTTTATGTGCTGGCGCTGAACGCGCTGTAACCAATGCAGTCCTGATTGGATTGTTTTCTATCGGCCAAGCGGACTGAATTCGGTGCAATGCCTGCAGTACCTGCCGGAATGGGCCGCCCTGTAGCGGTGTGTGTGCCGCGGCTTTCTCGGAAGCGGAAAAAGCTGCCAAGCCAGATGCTTTCGAGATTTTCTCGGCCTCATCGGAAAAAATAACCGCATCACCATCGAAAGCAATGCGTAATTGCTCAGGGTGGCGAAAATGGTTGCTTGAAGGCAAAATTGTGGCCGCCGCAAAACCCGACTCAAGGGTATTGCGAACATCTTCACCATTGGCTGAAAGGAATAACTGAGCACCAAAAGCCCGCATATATTGTTGTGGGGGTTCACCATTGGTAAACGCCGCACGAATAATATCCAGACCAAAGGCTTCGATAGTGTTGAAAATCCGCAGCCCGCTATCGGCGCTATTGCGTGATAACAGAATAACTTCAACCAGCGGATTGTCTTCACGGCCTTTGTTTAACATGAGAAGTTTTCTAACCAGCGGAAAAGCCACACCTTCGCCTAGGAGCTCATCTTCGTGTTGGCGTTGGTAGCTTGCATAGGCTTCAAGGCCTTGTTGCTCGAATATCTTATGCGCCTCGTCTAAGTTAAATAGAGCGCGTGAGGCGATTGCAACGACCAGAGGCTTAGCTTCGGCTGCGTCAGTATTTTTAATGTGGGCTGGTTTATTAGGCATACGAGTACTATAACAAAAGGGGTTCTCAAAGTATGAGAAAAGCGGGGCGATCTGTTAAGAAAATAAATGAATTGAGGTCTCTTCGCAATTCCCCCCCCTTTATTATGTTGGATTGCTAATCTAGTGGTGTGCTTTCGGGTAGTTGCTTAAAGTTACAATCTGCACAAATTTTCCACTGAGAAGGTGCGGCTATTGGGCTAGATATTAATTCCTCGTGGAGTTGAAGCGGTTTTAGGGTAAACTCTTAGGTTACATTTAGACTGACTCTTATAAAAACACTCTTAAATTACCCTAAAAAAGATAAATTTTAGAGTTTTGCTGTTTTGGGCTACTTTAGAGTTGGTTATTTCAACCAGAGAACCGAGGGATAATTATGCCACGCCATCCAAATCGCCTGAATACCGAGAAGCCACATAATCGCGATATATTCCGAAAGCAAAACAAAAGCTATATGCTCTTGATAACATTATTATTTATGTTGCTTTCAGGTCAAGTGGTTGCGCAGTTAGTAATCAACGAGACAGATGCGGACCAGACGGGCACTGATGCTGCTGAGTTTGTTGAGTTGTTTGATGGTGGTGTGGGTAACACCTCACTTGATGGTCATGTCATAGTGTTATTTAACGGCTCCGATGATGCCTCCTACCTTGCCTTTGATCTGGATGGCTTCAGCACCAATGCTAATGGTTATTTTGTGCTCTGTGGCGATGCGGCTAATACGGTCAACTGCGACCTGGATGTGAGCCCCAATACCAACCTGATTCAAAATGGTGCTGATGCTGTAGCTTTATTTACCGCTAATGCTGCAGATTTCCCAAACGATACAGCGGTGACTACAACCAATCTAATTGATGCCATCGTATACGGCACCAATGATAGTGATGATGCAGGTTTGCTACCACTATTGAATGCAGGCCAGACTCAGGTTAATGAAGGTGGTGGTGCTGGCTCTACTACTGATTCAAACCAGCGCTGCGCAAATGGTTCTGGGGGCGGAAGAAACACCAACACTTATATCCAGGCTATACCGACGCCAGGCGTTGCCAATCTTTGTACGGCAGGTGACACTGCCCCCAGCGTCAGCAGCACTACACCACCCAGCGGTGGTAGTGGTATCGCACTTGATGCAAATATCACAATTAATTTTAGTGAAGATGTCGTCGTCGCCGGCGCCTGGTTTGCCATAAACTGCACTACTAGTGGAACACACAGTGCCACCGTCACTGGCGGCCCGCAGTCTTACATACTAGATCCGGCTGCAGATTTTGTGATGAGCGAGACCTGCACAGTTGATGTTTTCGCAGCACAAGTAACTGATGTGGATGCAGATG
>JAKITM010000097.1 GCA_021648045.1 Lysobacterales bacterium | reverse complement strand
TAGATTTACGCAATATAAAAGATACGCTCGGGATGAACATCCTAAGTTGCAAATCGCCTGACATGGTCGAGAAAGAAATCTGGGTTTACTTACTGGCGTACAACCTGATCCGGTGGATGATGGTGCAATCGGCCCTTCTGGCCGATGTTAATCCAAGACATTTAAGCTTTAAACACAGCCTGCAGCTCTGGTTGATCGCATCGACTAGAATGCCAGATTGTACACCTGAACAACGGTTATTATTATTGATGTTTATCGCTGAGCAGCAAGTCGCTAATCGCCCTGGTAGAATAGAGCCAAGAGCTGTGAAACGAAGACCTAAGCCCTATCCGTTGCTGATGGTACCGAGGGCTCAAGCACGGCAAAAAGTCCTACAATATGGCCACCCAAAGAAGCTTAAGTAAGTGCCATTCTACTCTGACCCCAATTATTTTGTTTATTTCCTTATTTATTTCTTCAAGCTATTCTCAACCTGTTCAGGAATAAACATTCTTTTTGGTGTTTCTTCAAAAAACCGAATATGAAAAGCAGATGCTATATGACTAGGACGTATTCTTACCCATGGGTCTTTGAGTTCATTTGAAGAAAACTCTACAGGAATATTCGGCTCAAACTCCGTTTTATCAGTCTTTAAATCTGAATGGCTAATCTCTTTGAGTTTATAACCATTAGAGTAGATATGAATTGCCTTGATTTTACTAGCTAGTGATTTGTTGACTATTGGGAGAAACATTACTTCATCTAAATCACGTAGTGATAGTACAGGAAAAAATCGTATAAAACTGTCTTTACTGTAAGAGATTGATAAAAATTCAATTTCATCTCTTCCAACAGATGATGAAGAGCCTACACGGATATATTTTTCTTCATCATTGTCGTTTTGATCTAATTTTTCATCTTCTAGTTCTATATGTTGTTCCCACTGACCGCCACATATACCGTATTTAATACCAGGTTTTTGTTCAGTAAAATCTGTATCAGTTTTGTTGCTCATTCTGTTTGACTTATCGGATGAGCCAAAAATAACAGACAGTATTTTATGCTTTGGCTCTTTCAAACACATCGAGCAAAACAATCTAAAGTGACCAATTTCCTCTGCTGTGTACTTTCTCTTTAACTCAAATGAAAAGGTCAGACGATTTAAAGGGTCGTTTGCCTCTTGGAGAAATAGCAGGCGATTTAGAGTGTTTTCCAATTTTTGAAACCCTGTAGAAATTACAGATTGTATCTCATCACCCCAGCGAGCAAAGAAACTAGCCTGTTCTTCCTCAGATAATGATATATTTAAATATTGAAATCTTATAGAAAACCCATCTGGGCTATCTAAAGAAATCCTAAGCCTTTCTCTATCAAGTATTTCACAATGAACAATGCCATATTTTTTTGCCTTATTAATAAGGCTCTCTTTATCACCAATAGTGAAGTTGATATTTGTAAAGAAAACAAACACACTTGGTTTTTTACCTGTACCAAGTGCGCTTTTTAAATCACTAGAAAATTTAGATTTGATAGTTTTTTTCTTTTCATCAGAATCATTTGCTTGATTCACAAAGCCGACTGCACCATAGGTGGTTTGATCACCCCTGTAAACCGCTTCTATATCCCTCCCACCATCCGGTCCACCCCTAGGATGCCTTGGTCTTACATCAGAAAATCTTTTATCTATTGCAAGTATAGCTCTACACATTTGTTCTCTGTGCAGCTGATTGGTATCTAGATAGCTTTTTAGTTTTTCATCCGTTTGAAATGGCAACTTTATCCCCTTTTATTTTTGCATAATTTTAATATACACAGCCAAACCCAAATATCCCGCAATATCGCTGTATAAGAAGCTTCATTCCTTACAGTCTGCCCGTAATATCGTTGATTTACAATAAGAAATTTATTCTTGTGCTTGAATGCCTGCAAACATAATGCAACAACACAACCCTGCTCAGCTCAGCTGAATCCTCGCTTAAATTCCGGTAAGTATTTGATATTTAGTTTAGCGGGGAATATTTAGTTTAGTCATACAGAAAAGAGGCTGTACATTCAGCCCAATACCATCAACCCCCAAGCACCAATACACCCCTACCCCTGCCGCATCGGATTATTAGGATGCTCACCCCAGCTCATATACGGCTTGCCATTATCCACTTCTACTAACTAGACTGGGACAGACACATCCTCATTCTTAACACAGAACACACGGAAGTAATTAAAAAAAGTTTTCTATGTATTCCGAGTGGTTTGTGGTTACAAAAAATCACTCATTTTTTACGACTCTCTTGCTTGGCTTTGCTTTCCAAGGCATTAATGGTTTTCAGGTATTCTTCTTCGACTTGCTCTAGCGTTTTAGCTTTGTATTTTTTATATTCTACTTTGGCTTTGTTTGCTGCCTGGGTGTGCGCTATATTTCCTGCGTTTGCGAGTATTTTTCGCCCTGCTGATGAAAGGATGTTGTCCAGCTCACGGATATAATCTGCCATGTGCATTTCTCGTTCTTCGATGGCGCTTATTTCTGCCAAATCAAAATAAGCCGATACGAGGTTATTCAGTACCCGTAGCTCCTTTTCGCTTAGGTAATTTTTGGCAATCATGGCTTCGGCCTGGGTGGGCTGGCTGCCTTGAAAGCTAGTTAAGCCTGCAAAAGGTTTGTCGCTGTCCACACGCAAATATATCACTTCGCTGGCTGTATTACCGTGGGCGGCATAGTGTAATTTATTTTGCACTATTTTAAAAAAAGCAATGCTATCTGCACTCTTGGGGTCGTAATTAATGGCCGTTGTATACAGTTCCAGCACTTGGCGGTACATGACTTTTTCACTGGAGCGAATATCACGAATGCGATCAAGTAACTCTTTCCAATAGTTGCCACCACCGAGATTTTTTAATTGTTCATCATTGAGTGCAAAACCTTTTTTGAGGTATTCTTTTAGGATATTGCTTGCCCAGATGCGGAATTGCGTGCCGCGCAGGGATTTTACTCGGTACCCAACCGAAATAATCACATCCAGATTGTAGTAATCTACCTGATAGGTTTTTTTATCAGCGGCAGTTGTTGCAAATTTTGCAACAACTGAATCACGCTGTAATTCACCTTCCTCAAATATGTTTTTTATATGACGGGAAATTGTAGATTTGTCCCTGTCAAACAGCTCCGTTATTTGGTCAAGCGATAGCCACGCGGTATCCATATCAAAATTAACATTGACGGATATTTTCCCATCATCGGCCTTAAAAATGACGATGTTGTTGCTTGAAACATTCATGCCGCACTCTCCATCGCAAAGCGTTTACCACGGAATACATAGAACACCCGGAAGTGATTAACAAATTTCTCTATGCATTTTGTGTGGTCTGTGGTCATAAAAAAATCATTCTTTTCTGTCGTTTGCAGTTATTCTAAATTTTCGAATAACTGCTAAAAGCGCTGTTCTTTTCTTTTGGCTCATGCTTTAGCACCTGCTATCTCTGCAACTATTTCATCAATCTCGTTGCGTAATAGCCTGCGAGGGCTATTTTTGAAAACTTGGATTCGGATAATAAGTGCAATTTCTTGAGAAAGCTGGCCAGCTGAGCCCTACTTAAATGCAGATGATTACTTGATATTTAGTTTGTCAGGGAATATTTAGTCTAGCGATACACAAAAGAGGCTATATATTCATCCCAACACTATCAACCCCCAAGCACTAACTACACCCCTACCCCAGCCGCATCGGATTATTAGGATGCCCACCCCAATTCATATACGGCTTCCCATTCTCCACTTCCACCATACTAATACAGTCAGGCACCGGGCAGACCAGTTCACATAGGTTACAACCAACACATTCATCATCTATTACAGTGTAACGGCGTTTACCGTCTGCATCTTTGCTGGCAAGGATAGCTTGGTGGGAGGTGTCTTCACAAACAATATGACAAAGGCCGCATTCAATGCATTTATCCTCATCAATACTGGCGATGGTTTCATAGTTTAAATCCAGGTATTGCCAGTCGGTAACATTGGGTATGGCGGCTCCTCTGAAGTCTTCGATGGTGCTATAACCTTTGCTGTCCATCCAGTTATTTAAACCATCAACCAGATCATCAATAATGCGGTAACCGTAGCGCATGGCGGCGGTACATACTTGCACGCTACCACAGCCAAGGGCGATAAACTCCGCCGCATCGTGCCAATGATTGATTCCGCCAATACCTGAAATAGGTAGGTTTTGGGTTTGTGCATCGCGAGCTATTTCGGACACCATGCTAAGGGCAATGGGACGAACTGCAGGACCACAGTAGCCGCCATGCGCGCCTTTGCCTGCTACCGTTGGCATTGGTGCCATAATATCAAGGTCAACTGAGACTATTGAGTTGATGGTATTGATTAGTGATACCGCATCTGCGCCACCTTCGTGGGCAGCTCTGGCGGGCTGTCTTATATCTGAAATATTGGGGGTTAATTTTACGAACACCGGTAAGTCGGTATAAGTTTTGCACCAACCGGTTACATCACGAATATATTCTGGCACCTGACCAACAGCTGCGCCCATACCGCGTTCGCTCATGCCATGCGGACAACCAAAATTTAGCTCAACTGCATCACAACCCGTCTGCTCAACTCTTTGCAGAATGTCTTTCCAGGCTTGTTCATTGCAAGGCACCATTAATGAGACCACCATAGCCCGGTCTGGCCAGGCTTTTTTTACAGCGGCAATTTCATCTAGGTTTACTTGTAGTGGCCGGTCGGTGATTAGCTCGATATTGTTAAAACCGATCATGCGCTGGCCGTTGTAATCTACCGAACCATAGCGCGAACTAACATTGACCACTGGCGGGCCCGCCTCGCCCAAGGTTTTCCAAACCACCCCGCCCCAACCAGCCTCAAAGGCTCGTTCGACATTGTATTGTTTATCGGTGGGCGGGGCTGATGCTAACCAAAATGGATTTGGGGATGTAACTCCGGCAATTTTGCAGCTTAAATCGGCCATATTTAGTCCAAAAACTCGTGAATTGAAAGTGCGGCTAGTTTGCCGTCGTTTACTGCCTCAACTGTAAGATCAGCACCTGCAGTACAGTCACCCCCGGCCCAGACATTATCCAGACTGGTGCGCTGTTGGGTATCTACCTGAATTCTGCCAGCAGTAATCTGCGGGCACTCGCTATCTTGTAGTGGTTGAGGATTAAAAGATTGGCCAATGGCTTTGAATAGCTGATCAGCAGGAAGGCTGAATCGTTCACCGCTACCAATCAAGCGGCCACTGGCGTCGGTTTGGGTATATTCAAACTCAACTTCGCATAATATACCGTCACCTGCGTGAATGGCGACCGGTTTGGCATGAGTACGAATCACCACGCCATTAGTTTGCGCGATTTCTTGTTCATACTCGGTAGCACCCATTTCATCCAAGCTGCGCCGATAAACTAAACTAACATTTTCGGCTCCGAGTTTCTTAATTTGTACCGCAATGTCGATGGCAGTATTACCACCGCCAATAACCACCACATCGCGGCCTACCGGTAGTGATGACAAATCCTGTTGGCGAATGTCTTCAATATAATCGACCGCATCATAGACACCCGCGGCGGTTTCATTTTCAAGGCCGAGATTGTTGGCATCCGTGTGGCCAAGGCCAATAAATACTGCATCAAATTGCTGGCGTAGTTTATCCAGGCTGATATCTTTACCTAAAGACTTCCCATACTCGATTTCGATGCCACCAATACCCAGTATAAACGCGACTTCTTTAGCGGCGCGTTGGTCATTCATTTTGTAAGCCGCCAGTCCGTATTCATTCAGCCCCCCGGCTTTCTCACGCGCCTCAAAGATACTGACCTGATGACCCAACATTGCCAAGCGATGAGCGCATGATAACCCGGCGGGGCCGGCTCCAATGACTGCAATATGTTTGCCGCTATCGGCACCGCGCTGGAAAGGTTGTATTGCCTGGGCGAACAAGTGATCGGTGGCAAAGCGCTGTAGCTGTCCGATAACCACGGGTTTATGCTCAGAAGTATTTTTAACGCAGACTTGCTCGCATAATTCTTCTACCGGGCAAACAGTAGCGCAAGTGCCACCCATGATGTTTTCTTTAAGGATGGTAGTTGCAGCACCGTTTATGTTTGCGCTGGAAATCTTGCGAATAAAACCGGGTATATCTATACCAGTGGGGCAAGCATCAACACAGGGAGCATCGTGGCAGAACAGGCAACGGGCAGCCTCTTGCTCTGCTTGAAGCAGGTTTAATGGTGCATGTAAATCAACGAAATTTTGTTCAATTTTCTCGGCACTCAGGCGGCCTTTTTGAATGTTCATAGGCGTTGCTTCCGCATCAGAATGTAATAAACCAGGCTGGAAATTGCCAAACCGATAAACCAAGCATAGTTATATAAATTCACAATAAACCCTTCTCCACTATACAAACCAACATGTGCCAGGAAGCCTGGAATGTTGGGAATGATACCAATAATCAATGCAGTCATAGCCCGGGGATTCACACGCCCATACCTACCCTTGCGCCGATATAAGTCCGCTACATCTAGCTCGGTTTTACGGATCAGAAAATAATCCACCAAGATAATCCCGATAATGGGGCCTAATAGTGCTGAATAACCGATCAGCCAGGTGAAAATATATCCGCTGGGATCAGCGATCAGCTTCCAAGGCATCATTAAGATGCCAATAATGCCGGTAATATAACCGCCGCGTTTAAAGTCTATTTTTGCGGGGAACAGATTAGAAAAAGCATTGGCTGGGCCAACAACATTAGCCGCCGCATTGGTTGAAATAGTGGCAATAATTACCGCCACCATAGCGAACAACACTAACCAGGGAGATTCAAAACGGCGGACTAAAACCACCGGATCCCAGATAGCTTCACCAAATATAATAATAGTTGCACTGGTTACCGCAACGCCGATAAAGGCAAAGAAAGTCATGGTGGTGGGCAAGCCGGATAATTGCCCAATTACCTGTGCGCGCTGAGAACTGGCATAACGGGTGAAATCGGAAATATTCAGGGTTAAGGTTGCCCAAAAACCGACCATTGCTGTCAGGCTAGGCCAGAACAAATTCCAGAACTCTTGCGATGTCTTAAATTGTGATTTTGCTTCCAACATCGGCCCAAAACCATCAGCCTGTTGATAAGCCCAAAGCAACAAACCGAGGCCGCACAATAACAGGAAGGGTGCGGCAATATGCTCCAGAATTCTAATTGAATTGATACCCTTCCAAATCAGCCAGATATTCATCGCCCAAAAGACCATAAAACAGGCAAATTGCACCAGTTGCACACCCATCCATGCGGGTAATACAGCGGGTAGATCAGCCGCTGCCGGCCAAAAAATCAATATAATGGTGTATATAGCTGCACCACCAATCCAAGTCTGAATACCAAACCAACCACAAGCAACGATTGCCCGTAGTAAGGCAGGAATATGCGCACCATAAATACCAAAGGCCGCGCGTGCAAATACCGGAAACGGAATACCATATTTAGTACCGGCATGGCCAGACAAAGACATCGGGATAAAGACAATCAAGTTACCCAACAGTACTGTGAACATGGCTTGCTGCCAGCTCATACCGCCATTAACCAAAGATGCGGCAATCATATAAGCGGGAATATTAACCGCCATGCCTACCCACAGAGAAAAGAAACTAATCGCTTTCCAATCGCGTTGTGACGCGGGTACTGGGGCTATATCCGGGTTGCTAAGGCCGGGGTCAAAATCAGACTTGGCTGCCTCCACTTACAACTCCGTCAGTTGGCCATAGGTTTCCGGCCGACGATCGCGGAAAAACTGCCAGTTATTTCGGACCTCGCGTATTTGATCAAAATCGAGCTCGGCAATTAACATTTCATCTTCGGTTTCACTCGCCTGCGCGACAATTTTTCCGCGCGGGTCGGCAAAGTAGGAAGAACCATAAAACCTGCCAATATTCCAAGGTGCTTCTTCACCTACCCGGTTGATTGCGGCAATAAAGTAACCGTTAGCCGCCGCATGTGCGGGTTGTTCCAACTCCCATAAGTATTGCGAAAGTCCGGCAACGGTGGCTGATGGATTAAACACGATATCCGCGCCATTCAGGCCCAAACAACGGGCGCCATCTGGGAAGTGACGGTCGTAACAAATATACACACCAACATTGCCATAGGCCGTTTTGAATACCGGATAACCCAGATTTCCAGGCTTGAAAAAGAACTTTTCCCAAAACCCAGCTACCTGAGGAATATGATTTTTACGGTATTTGCCCAGATAAGTACCGTCGGCATCAATAACGGCGGCAGTATTAAAATAAACCCCGGGCATGTGTTCTTCATATATAGGTACGACAATTACCATATTGTACTTGCGTGCATACTCGCACATCAATTGGGTGGTCGGGCCATCGGGAATCGCCTCCGCCGCTGCATACCACTTGCTGTCCTGAGAAGGGCAAAAGTATGGGCCGTTAAAGATTTCCTGAAAACAGAGCATTTGCACGCCTTTGGCTCCGGCTTCCTCGATATAAGGAATATGCGCCTCAAGCATGGCTTTATTGTGCGCGGCAACGCTCTCATCGCCGTGTAATTTGTTGCCGATCTGAATAATTGCAGCTTTAACCATATTGGCCATTTTGTCTCTCTCTATTTTTAATTATTAAAACTATATTAGTGGCTTAAACGGCGCGCGTTTAAGATATTTTCCAAAGCCCTCACCTACCTTCGCCTCGCCGTTATCAATCGCAACCGTTCCCCGTAAAATGGTAGTTCGGGTTTTGCCCTGCACCTGCCAACCTTCATACGGATTATAGTCTACCCGCATATGATGGGTATCGGCAGAGATTGTATGCTGGACTTGCGGGTCAAAAATGATGATATCCGCATCAGAACCAACGGCTATTGTGCCCTTGCGGGGAAACAGACCAAATATTTTAGCCGCCCCTGTAGAGCTCATCTCGACAAATTTATTCAGCGAAATACGGTTTTTAACCACCCCCTCACTGTACAACAACTCAAAGCGGTTTTCGATACCAGGAGCACCATTGGGGATTTTTGAAAAATCATCTTTGCCCATGGCTTTTTGATCCATACAGA
>JAKITM010000096.1 GCA_021648045.1 Lysobacterales bacterium | reverse complement strand
ATGCCATATACAAAATAGGGTCATTTGATGTAAAGTCTTGTTTGAAAGCCACTTGAGTCATTTGTTTTCTCCGATTTTGTTTGGATCTTAGAGGATACGACTTTTGTGGCTTTCATAGTATCTACGATTGATGGGTCAAGCCACGGTTTGTGTTTTTGGTACGCCACAAAAATGCTGCAACTACCAACATTAGCGGTGTGAAAAACACCAAGGGTGCAAGCATCACTTGATTGTTCCACCAACCACCTAGTGCTGCTAGTAGAATGCTAGCTAATACCAGTTTTGCCAGCCAGAGCATACCCGCAGGCTTAGTTCTTAAATATAAAATTGCTGGTAAATATAAGGGATTCAAGAACAGTATATTCCAATTCCCAGCGGCATCCACATGGCTGGTTGCCAACCACAGCCAGAGCAGAAATGTTCCCACCAGCGAACAAAAGCCGAGCCAAGCAAAGGCAAACATCCGGCAGGGCCGATTACAGTCCTGCTGTCGCCATGGTCTAGCTACAAGCACAAACAGTAATGCTATACCTATGCCGACAATAAACAAATACCACAGCGGCTGATGCTCAAGCACAGGTGTCTGTCCCTGATAATAAACTGAACGCTCCGCCACCAAGCCGGGAACTGACTCAACTGCCGTGCTTAACACAGCAGGAATAAATGCCGCCTGCCATTGGCTTTGGGGTCGATCAAGGTTAGGCCCCATGGCTAAATCCATGCCCAAATAGAGCCATGGATCAGCCTCGGCTGCTGTATGAATTTGTTCACGCAAAGTGAAACTTGCAGGCTGATCGATGAGACTTTGATTCAGTTGTTGATTGAGCACCAAATCAAGCGCATCGCGGACTCTGGTAGAACAGTTATTACGAAAATACTCGTAGCGATAATCCCGTTTGTCAGGCTGAATTTGCGCGATTAAATAACCCTCAAGCTGGCGTAGTTGTACAGCATCCAGATTTAATTTTTGTAGGTTGATAGAACGACCTGCTGCCCGATATTCCGCAAACTCAACTTCAGGTTTTCGCGCGGCCGAAAAATACAAAGTATCTCCGCGCAAGAAACGCGAAAGGAAGTTGGGTTGGGTGAAGTCAAAAAATCCGAAATTAAAGATATGATCAATACCTTGAGCCGGGTTTTTCAACCAGATGGCATTATGACCGAAGCGTTCATAATATAAATCACCGGGGGCGTAAGTGACCAACCAGGCCTGCGGAGAATCGGCAGATTTTTCTTCTGCTGCAAGGACCGGGCTTACAACAACCGACAGAAGTATAAACAGGAGTGCAAGTTGCACGCGTTGAATCACAAGCACCCAGAAAGAATCAAACTTCCTGAACCTCTAGCTGTTGCAAGCGTCTGGCATCAGATTTACTGACGGTAAACTTAAAGCGATCAAGGCTCACCGACTCGCCGGTTTCCGGCAGACGACCAAATTCTGCCAGTAATAAACCACCAATGGTGCCATAGTCTTCATCTGAAAAATTGGCCGCAAACGCCTCATTAAACTCATCAATTTCAGTTAATGCTGCTACTTGCCAGGTTTTGTCACCCAGAGTGCTGATATTGGCAGCTTCTTCGGCATCATGTTCATCATCAATTTCACCGACTATCTCTTCGAGTACATCCTCAATGGTAACCAACCCGGCCACCCCACCATATTCATCAACCACAATCGCCATGTGGTTGCGACTGGCACGGAAATCTCGGAGTAAAATATTCAGGCGTTTACTTTCGGGAATAATAACCGCATCTCGAAGCATATCAACAAGTTTGACTTCCTCACCAGGGCTACTGACATAGCGGAGTAAATCTTTGGCCAACAAAATACCGACAATTTCATCTTTATCCTCGCCAACCACCGGAAATCGTGAATGACCGGAGTCAACCACCAATTTTAATACTTGGGTATTGCTGGCATCCTGAGAAATCACCATCATTTGGGAGCGCGGGATCATCACATCGCGTGCCTGGGCCTCGGATACATCCAGTGCGCCATCCATCATTGCCACTACATCGGCCGAAAGCACACCTTCCTTAACCGCGGTGTGTAGGAATTCGCGAACTTCTAATACATCTTTGGGCTGATTGGAAAATGCCCGTGTGAGTTTGTTAAACCAGGATGTGGAGCTACCCGAGTCGGGTTCTTCTGCAGGTTTTTGAGTTCCTATGCTGGAACCCGATTGTTGATCTTTCATTTCGGTTTCGATAACAGTGCCAGTTGCACCTGTGTTTATTATAGCGCAATACGAGCTTAATTAATGTAAGGATTTTCGATCCCAAAACCTGCCAGAATTTTAATTTCTTCAGACTCCATCTCTACTGCCTGCTGCGGATCGATGTGATCGTAACCCAATAAATGTAGACAACCATGAATAACCATGTGCGCCCAATGATGTTGTAATGGCTTAGCCTGCAACTCTGCTTCATCCTGAACCACAGGGGCGCAAATAACCAAATCACCCAGCAAACTGTACAGTGTAGCCAGCTCTTCTGCCGGTAGCCCTTCAGGAAAATCGTGATCAGCCGCAAACGAGAGCACATTGGTAGCGCCGACTTTACCGCGATATTGCTGATTTAACTGTGCCGATTCTGCCTCATCGACTATGCGTAAGGTCAGTGTGCGTTGCCCTGGCTTATCTTGACCTACCGCCTGAACCACAGCTTCCAGCCACTGGTTAAAGTCAGCACCGGAAGGTAAGTTTGTTACTGTAGTAATCCGCTGCACACTAAGGTCGAGCATATCCTTGCTTAAGCCTCTTCCGCGCGTTCGTAGGCCTCAACTATCCGTTGCACCATAGGATGGCGAACTACATCCTTTGAAGTAAAGTAGGTAAAACTGACACCTTTTACATTCACCAGGACTTTTGCTGCATTGCGCAAACCCGACATAGCTTTATTGGGTAGGTCTATTTGGGTAACATCACCGGTAATCACAGCCGTTGAACCAAAACCGATTCGAGTCAGGAACATTTTCATTTGTTCTGCAGTCGTATTCTGCGCTTCATCCAAAATAACAAAGGCATCATTTAAGGTACGCCCACGCATAAACGCCAATGGTGCGACTTCAATAACATTACGGTCTTGGAGTCTTTCGACCACATCAAAGCCAAGCATTTCATACAGCGCGTCATATAAAGGGCGTAAATAAGGATCAACTTTTTGGGCCATATCACCGGGCAAAAAACCCAATTTTTCACCCGCTTCAACAGCCGGTCTCACCAGCACAATTCGCTGCACCTGATCTTTTTTCAGGGCATCCACAGCACAAGCTACCGCCAGCCAGGTCTTGCCTGTTCCGGCAGGGCCAATACCAAAGCTCACATCTTCTTTATGAATCGCCTCCATATAAGCTTTTTGATTCGGGCCGCGGCCACGAATTAAGCCACGGCGGGTGCGAATGGCAATTTCATCGCCATCTTCCACTTCATCCTGATCCAGCAATTGCTCAATCCCGGAAGTTTGCAGATGCAAATTGATAGCGCTGGAATTAAGCACTTCTTCAGCGGTCTGTTGATACAGCTTTTGCAACAGTCGCCGGGTTGCGCGGACGGGTTTTTCTTCCCCGGAGATTTTAAAAATACTGCCACGACAGGCTATTTCTACCAGCATGCGATTTTCGATTAAATGCAGGTGCTCATCAAATTGTCCACAAAGATTCGCCAAGCGTTCAATTTTGGCATCCTTAATTTCAAATGTCTTGTTATGTAAGGTGGCAACACTCATGCTGTTCTGCTCTCTGTAGTATGGATACGCCCACGCAGTGAATTACTCAGCACCTCAGTAATCACTACATCAATAAACTCGCCTACTAGACGAGAGTGGCCGTCAAAATTCACAATGCGATTGTTTTCTGTGCGTGCCGCAAACTGGCCTTCGATTCCCTTTTTACCCGGCCCTTCAACCAGCACCCGCTGTACCGTGCCGAGCATGCCTCGGGAAATTGCCTGTGAATTGGCTGTGATTTTCTTTTGTAATATTTGCAGGCGTTGTTTTTTAACAGCCATTGGCACATCATCTGTAAAGCTTGCCGCTGGAGTTCCCGGGCGCGCACTATAAATAAAGCTAAAGCTGTGATCAAAACCAATGTCATCTATCAGTTTCATGGTGGCATTGAAATCTGCATCGGTTTCACCGGGGAAGCCGATAATGAAATCAGAAGAAATACTGATTCCCGGACGAGTTTCACGCAGTCGGCGAATTTTTTGCTTGTATTCGAGCACAGTATGGCCGCGCTTCATCATCCCCAATATCCGGTCGGAACCACTTTGCACCGGTAGGTGAAGGAAACCAGCAAGTTCCGGCACTTCCCCAAAAACCTCAATCTGACGCTGACTGAATTCGACTGGGTGAGATGTCGTAAAACGAATTCTTTCGATGCCCTCGATAGCCGCTACATAATGAATCAGCAAAGCCAGATCGGCAATATTGTCATCGTGAGTGCTGCCCTGGTAGGCATTAACATTTTGTCCTAGCAAGTTGATTTCTTTAACCCCCTGGGATGCCAGGCTGGCACATTCGGCAATAACATCATCGAATGGCCGGGACACTTCTTCGCCGCGAGTATAAGGCACCACGCAAAATGTACAGTACTTGCTGCAGCCTTCCATAATGGAAACAAAGGCGGTTGGTCCCTTGGCTCCCGGCTCGGGTAAGTGGTCGAACTTTTCGATTTCAGGAAAAGAAATATCCACCATTGGGATTTTCTTTTGACGAGTCTGGTCGATCATTTTAGGCAGGCGATGCAGGGTTTGCGGGCCAAAAACCAAATCCACAAAAGGTGCGCGTTTGATAATTGCCTCGCCTTCCTGGGATGCCACGCAGCCACCGACACCAATAACCACATTGGGATTATTTTTTTTCAGGTGTTTCCAGCGCCCTAATTGGGAAAACACTTTTTCCTGGGCTTTTTCTCGGATCGAGCAAGTATTGATCAAGACAACATCGGCATCTGCTTCGTTTTCTGTCAACTCGAGGCCATGTGATGCCGCCAGCACCTCGGCCATTTTATCCGAGTCGTACTCATTCATTTGGCAACCGTGGGTTTTAATAAAAAGTTTGCCTGACACTATCTGTTCTGCCACTACCTGTTCCACCATTCTGAAGTAATTAATCAACCGAACCGCACATTTTACGCTTAAATGCTTAATTCCGCACTATTTCAGCATATCAAACCCGCTTAACCCGCCTTTATTCAAAAAAAATGAACTCTACACCAGCTTCGTTGTATTACAATCAGACTACATCATTTTGAGGAACTATTATGCGCTGTTTTAAACTATTGACCATCACCACCCTGATATTGCTTACCACCCCGCTGGTATTTGCTGATGCTGAACCCACTTTTAATCATGCCAGTTTGAATGTTAGTGTTTCCGAGGAAGTTCGCGCAGATACGATTATTGCAACACTCGGGATCAAGTTGCAGGGAAAAGACAGCAGTAAGTTAATTAATGAAGTCAACACCCGTGTTGGTAAAGCCCTGAAAGAACTGACTCGATTTGATAATATCAAAGCCGAAACGCTGGACTACCATACCCAACCCATTTATCAAAGTGGCCGCCAAACTGGTCTCTATGATGTTAGCCAGTCAATCCGGATAGAGTCCTTGGATTTTGATGCTTTTAGTAAAGCGGTACAGAAACTACAATCAATTCTCGACTTGCAATCAGTAAGTTACCAGCTATCAACCGCTGCCCGAACGGCCAGCACCGACCGCCTGACCAGTGATGCGATAAAACGCTTTAGCGCCCGGGCTAATAAAATTACTACGGATTTTGGTTTTAACGATTACCGTCTGGTAAACATCAATATCGGCGGCGCATCTCAGTATGAATTCCGTCGTCAGAAATCTCGCGGCACAGCTGAAATGGCAATGTCCGCAGCAGCTCCGGCTTTTCAGGCAGGCGAACAGTCGGTGAGTGTTAGTGTGAATGGCACGATTGAGATGTTGAAGTAAAAACCACTCCATAGCTGTGCCAAGCAAGCGACCTGACAACCAAGGGTTTATAATACCCAGCATTCAATCACAGCCATTATTTCAGGACACGAGCATATGACCAATACCATGCGCGCGCTCAGCAAGCGTGAAGCAACACCGGGCTTATGGATGATTGATGCACCCATACCAAGCCCTAGCGCCAATGATGTATTAATCAAGGTTGAAAAAACTGCAATCTGCGGTACTGACCTGCATATCTATAAATGGGATGACTGGTCACAGCGCACTATCAAAACACCGATGATTATCGGGCATGAGTTTGTAGGTCACATTGTGGCACTGGGCGCAGCTGTTGAAGGCTATGAGGTCGGCCAGCGGGTATCAGCCGAGGGTCATATTAATTGTGAAATTTGCCGTAATTGCCGTGCTGGTAAACGCCACCTGTGCCCGAATACTGTCGGTATAGGCGTTAACCGTGACGGTGCTTTTGCCGAATATATCGTTGTGCCCAAACGCAACCTGTGGCTGGTTCCCGATGCTATTCCATCAAATCTTGCGGCGTTTTTCGACCCATTTGGGAATGCAGCGCACTGCGCTTTAAACTTTGACCTGGTCGGAGAAGATGTACTAATTACCGGTGCCGGGCCTATCGGAATTATCGCTGCCGGTATCTGCAAACATGTCGGTGCCAAGCAGATTGTGGTCACTGATGTAAATGATTACCGCCTAAATCTCGCTAAAGAAATGGGCGCCACCCGTATCGTTAATGTGACCCGTGAAAGTATCGATGAAGCCGTCGCTGATATTGGTATGGTGGGTTTTGATGTAGGTTTGGAAATGTCTGGCAACCCGCAGGCATTCGATGGCATGCTCAACAACATGTATAACGGTGGTCGCATTGCCCTGCTGGGCTTGTTGCCAAATGATGTCGGCATCAACTGGGATAATGTTATTTTTAAGGGTCTGGAGTTACACGGAATATACGGTCGGCGTATGTATGAAACCTGGTACAAAATGACTCAAATGCTACTTTCTGGCTTTCCGCTGGAAAAAGTGCTGACCCATGAAATCAGTATCGATGACTGGGAAGATGGATTTGAACTAATGGCCTCGGGTCAATGTGGAAAAGTGGTATGTTCCTGGGATTAATACTATGACGAAGGCAAAAGCTGATTTAACCCGAATAGAAACCACGCTGGATGAAATCCGCGCGGCGGGCTTATACAAAGACGAGCGCATCATCACTAGCCCTCAAAGTGTGGAAATAAAGGTCAGTGACGGTTCGCAGGTTTTGAATTTCTGCGCCAACAATTATCTTGGCCTGGCTGATAATTCCGAAGTAATAGCCGCCGCCCATAAGGCGCTGGATGAGCACGGCTTTGGCCTCGCCTCAGTGCGTTTTATCTGTGGCACCCAGGACCTGCATAAACAGTTGGAAGCTAGTATTTCAAGTTTTTTTGGTACCGATGACAGTATCCTGTATACCTCATGCTTTGATGCCAACGGTGGTTTATTCGAAACCTTACTGGGACCTGAAGATGCCGTTATCTCAGATTCGCTTAATCATGCATCCATTATTGACGGCATCCGCCTGTGTAAGGCTGAACGCCACCGCTACCCGAATTCAGACATGCAGGCACTCGAAGAGGCCCTGATTAAGACCCAACATTGCCGTACCCGCCTAATTGCCACCGATGGGGTATTTAGCATGGATGGCTTTATTGCCAAGCTGGATGAAATAACCGCGCTTGCGGAAAAATATGATGCGCTGGTCATGGTGGATGACTCCCACGCCACCGGTTTTGTCGGCCCAACAGGCCGCGGCTCGGCTGAGTATCACGGGGTGATGGATAAGATTGATATTTTCACTTCCACCCTGGGCAAAGCGCTCGGCGGTGGTTCGGGTGGTTTTACCACCGGCAGAAAAGCCATTATCGACTTACTCCGCCAGCGCTCACGCCCTTACCTGTTTTCAAACACGCTGCCGCCGCCGCTGGTTGCCGCAGGAATTAAAGTATTTGAAATGCTGGATTCATCATCTGATCTGCGAGATAAATTGAATACCAATACCGCCTACTTTCGTGAGCAAATGACTGCCGCAGGGTTTGATATAAAACCCGGCATCCACCCGATTGCACCCGTCATGTTATATGAGGCACCATTGGCGCAAGAATTTGCCCGCAGATTATTACAAAAAGGCATCTATGTTATCGGCTTTTTCTTCCCGGTTGTTCCCAATGGCCAAGCCAGAATACGCACCCAAATTTCTGCCGCCCATGAGCGCCATCACCTGGATCGCGCCATAGCGGCGTTTATTGAAGTGGGTAAAGATTTAAAAGTCGTATAAACCTAACATCCGTGGGATGGTAAATATCCTCAAGCGCACAAGTAGAGTGGGCATTTATGCCCACGCAGCATAAGTTATAGATATCACGGAAACAGATCCTGCTTGGCTAACCTGTTACGCGTGGGCATAAATGCCCACGCTACGGACGAGTAGTTGTTTAGGATTTGGCTTCTTTTGGGATTTTTTGTACGCGCGTATATATACCATTCTCGGTGGTGGTTTCACCGGCGACTATCCCTGCTAATAAGCCTTTGTTATTACATACCGGTGCGCCGGAAACGCCGTTGCTTACCTGGCAATTGAGCCAGAAGAAATGTTCGGTTTCGCGTAGAGGTTTTATCACTTTAGCGCTGGCGGCATGGCGCAGGCTTAAACCTAGCGGGTAGCCGTTGATATGGCAGGTATCACCGATACGCGGGTTATGCTCAGTTATTTCATAACCGGGCAGGTCATGGTCTGATGAAAGCAAAGCCCAGTCTGGGCCATCGGGCTTAAACCGGCCTGCAATCAGGGATACTGACTGCCAGAGGTTTTCTGGGTTGAAGCTGGTAAAATTAGCTCCATCGGACGCTACAAGCTCGACTTGTTCCCAAACCACGGCAGCTATGTAGCCGTCATGTAAAACACTACCTGGCAGCCACTCTGAGCGAATACAGTGGCCTGCTGTGAGCAGGCCACCGTTTCTTAATGGAACCGCCGTGCAAGCGCCGCTTTGGGACTTTGTATAGCGAGAACGCTGTGGTAACAACAGCGTCCATTCATCAGCCTGTGGATGAGCGGAATATCCGGATAAAGAACCCAGAACTTCAGCTTTTACCAACAGCTTGCCTGCCTCATATATAAACCTTCTG
>JAKITM010000095.1 GCA_021648045.1 Lysobacterales bacterium | reverse complement strand
AATCACCACCTGGATTGGGGCCGAAGTAGGCTATATTGGTGACGCACTGAGTAAATCCGGAGGCTCATCAGAATCTGCCTATATTATTTTTCTACGTACCATCCCCTATAGCTTTTACCCTTTGCTGACTTTGCTTTTTGTCGGTTTTATTGCCTTTGGTCGACGAGATTTCGGCCCCATGCTGAAAGCGGAACGCCTGGCTTTGACTCAAGCCGCTGGCGATCAATCAAAAATTACCAACACAGACATAATTGAGCCAATGGCAGATAAACCCCAACGCTCAATCAACGCCATTATTCCGATATTGGTATTAATCACCAGCTTAATAGGCGGGCTTTTTGCCACCGGTGAAGGCGATACACTGAAGGACATTATCGGTTCATCCAATTCCTATAAAGCCCTGATGTGGGCCTCGATGCTGGCGGTGCTAAGCGCCGCAATTTTATCCATAGCTCAACGCATACTAACTGTTGAAGATGTGGTAGAAAGCTGGTTTTCAGGCGCGCGTGTGATGTTAATGGCAATGGCTATTTTACTGCTGGCCTGGGCATTAGGAGAAACCACAGAAAGCCTGGGCACAGCAAATTTCCTGGTCGCACTTCTGGGTGAAGGGTTTCCGGCTTGGATACTGCCAACGCTGGTGTTTGTGCTTTCAGCAGCAACTGCTTTCGCTACCGGCTCCAGCTGGGGCACTATGGGTATATTAATGCCACTGGTGGTGCCACTAAGCTTAGCCATTATGCAAGCATCCGGGATCGCCCAGCCACTAGACGCACCTTTATTTGCCGCCACTATTGCCGGGGTTCTCGGCGGTGCGGTCTGGGGGGATCATTGCTCACCTATTTCCGATACAACCATCATGTCCTCAATGGCCACGGGTTGTGATCATATCGAACATGTACAAACTCAACTACCTTATGCAATGACAGTTGGCCTTGTTGCGATTGTTTTCGGTACCTTACCTGCAGGTTTCGGACTGCCTTGGTGGGCTAGCCTGCTGGCTGGTGCTACCGCTCTGATGCTGATTTATCGCTACATGACTGTGCCAATTTCCCCCGATGACTAAAATTTAAAATGGCACTAATCAGTTCACCTCCGCTGGCAGACAGCGGCCAATATATATGGCAAGGGCTTTTTGGCAGCGCGGTTGCTCTGGCAATTATTAATGCCGCAGCACAAGCCGACCGCCCGTTTCTGGTTATCACTGCTAACGGACGGCGGGCAAACCTGCTTGAACGCGACTTGCGCCTACTGGCGGATTCAGACTTGCCGATACTGCATTTTGCTGATTGGGAAACCCTGCCTTACGACCCCTACTCCCCACATCCCGATATTGTTTCTGCGAGGCTTGCGGCACTGGCGAATATGCCGCGCCTAAAAAAGGGCATAGTGATTCTTCCGATTAGTACCTTACTGCAAAAAATCGCACCGCTGGATTATATCCTCGGGCGCAGTATTTCCTTGCATACAGGCCAAAAATTAAACCTAGAAAAATTCAGGGAAACCTTATTAAATGCAGGTTATGAGGCAGTGGAACAGGCAATAAGCCCAGGTCAGTTTGCCGTACGGGGCTCTGTACTTGATATGTTCCCCACAGGTACTTTGCTGCCCCAGCGAATTGAATTGTTTGATGATGAAATTGAAACCATTCGCAGCTATGACCCGGAATCACAGCGCTCAATTGAACAAGCCGATTCTATTCGTCTACTGCCCGCACGGGAATACCCAACCGACAGCGAGGCATTAACTCGCTTCCGGCGCGAGTTTCGTCTGCGTTTTGATATTGATACCGGTAAATGCCCGCTATATCAGGATGTTCGTCAAGGTCTGCATCCACAGGGGCTGGAATATTACCTGCCATTGTTTTTCGAGGAAACCAGCAACCTGTTGGACTACCTGAAACAAGCCATTACTGTAGTTCAAATAGGCGAAGTAGCGGCTGCCGCCAATGCCTTCCATTTACAATTGGCCGACCGCTACGAACAGCGCCGCCATGATACCCAACGCCCTATCCTGCCACCGGAAAATATCTATGCCAGTTGGGAAACTATCAACGACAAATTACAACAGTCCGGCAATATTATAATTTCCGATAGCCGTACTGATGGGCAATTAGTGCAATTTGATTGTGGCCCACCACCGGAGTTGTTTTTCCATGAGAAAGCCGGTGAACCTGCACGGCAGTTACAGGGCTGGTTAAAACAACATCCGCAGACCTTAATCGCTGCCGACTCCGCCGGTCGTCGTGAGGTTCTTAGCGATACCCTACGGGCGTTTAAATTACCGATTAAAACACTTAAAAACTGGCAGTCTTTTGTTAACGCCGATGAACCCGGATTAACCGTATTACCACTGGAAACCGGCTTTTGTGCCGATGGCATGACCGTACTCACAGAGACCCAGTTGTTCGAAGGCCGGGTTCGCCAGCAAGCACAATCAGAACGCGTAGGACAAGACCCTGAATCTATAATTCGCGATCTGGCGGAGTTGAATATTGATGCCCCTGTTGTGCATGCCGACCATGGCGTTGGTCGTTACAAGGGCTTACAAGCACTGGAGCTTAACGAGCAAAAACATGAGTTTCTAACCCTTGAATATGCCGGTGGCGATAAACTCTATGTGCCAGTATCCTCCCTGCATTTAATCTCCCGCTATACCGGTGCCGATGATGATCATGCACCGCTACACAAACTTGGTAGCGAGCAATGGACTAAGGCCCGCCGGAAGGCCGCCAAACGCGCCCGGGATGTGGCCGCTGAACTGCTAGACCTAAACGCTCGTCGGCACAGTCGGAAAGGTATAGCGCTGGATATAGATAGAAAACAATACGCCGACTTTGCTGCCACTTTTGAATACGAAGAAACCACCGACCAGCAGCAAGCCATCGATACCGTACTGGCAGATTTAAGCAGTGAAAAACCCATGGACCGGGTGGTTTGTGGCGATGTAGGATTCGGTAAAACCGAAGTCGCCCTGAGGGCAGCGTTTGCAGTAGCCATGAGCGGCCATCAAGTTGCCTTACTGGCACCAACCACCCTGCTAGCGCAACAACACTTTGAAACCTTCAGCGATCGCTTTGCCGATTGGCCGGTACGAATCGAAATACTATCCCGTTTTGGCAGCGGCGCACATACTCGAAAAACTCTCAAGGATCTGCAAAATGGTAATGTCGATATCGTCATCGGCACCCATAAACTGGTTCAACCAGATATCCGCTTTGCGGATCTTGGTCTGGTTATCATTGATGAAGAACAACGCTTCGGGGTAAAACAAAAAGAACGCATGAAGGCCCTGCGTGCTGAAGTTGATATCCTTACCCTAACCGCCACGCCAATTCCACGCACCTTGAATATGGCAATGGCAGGCATTCGCGAACTCTCAATAATCGCTACCCCACCCGCCCGACGCCTGGCGGTTAAAACCTTTATCTGCAAATGGGACGATGCCACTATCCGCGAAGCCCTGCAGCGGGAAATTCAACGCGGTGGACAGGTGTATGTCTTGCATAACGAAGTCCGTAGTATTGAAAAAATTGCTCGCGAACTGGAAGAACTGGTACCGGAGGCGCGGTTGCGTATTGCTCACGGACAAATGAAAAAAGGCGAGCTTGAATCGGTAATGCGGGATTTTTATCGCCAGCGATTTAATATTCTGGTGGCAACTACCATTATCGAATCCGGGATTGATGTGCCCTCTGCCAATACCATAATTATTAATCGTGCCGACCGCTTTGGCCTATCTCAACTGCATCAGTTGCGCGGTCGTGTCGGCCGTTCACATCATCGCGCCTATGCTTATATGATTGTCCCGGATAAGCGCGCAATGACCCGCGATGCGCGTAAACGCCTGGAAGCAATTGCCTCCCTGGAAGAGCTTGGTGCAGGTTTCACCCTGGCCACCCACGATCTGGAAATCCGTGGTGCCGGCGAGCTATTGGGCGAAGACCAGTCAGGACAAATTACCGCCGTTGGTTTCAGTCTGTATATGGATTTACTCAACCGGGCTATTGCCGCACTAAAATCCGGCCGTGAACCGGATATTGAAGATCCCTTTGCACTCACCAGCGAAGTTGAACTCAATACCCCGGCACTAATACCCGATGATTACCTGCCGGATGTACATACCCGTCTGTCGCTGTATAAACGCATTGCAGTAGCAGCCGATAAAGCTGCATTGCGCGAGTTACAAGTGGAAATGATCGACCGGTTCGGGCTATTACCAGATGCACTGAAGAACTTGTTTGAAATTGCTCGCCTTAGATTACAGGCGCAACAACTGGGAATTCGGAAAATTAGTCTCGGAGAAAACGGTGGGGTGATAGAATTCCTAGCTGAACCTAACATTGAACCGATACAGTTAATTCGTTTAATTCAGCTGAACCCCTCCACTTATAGACTGGATGGCCCAGAAAAACTACGGATTACTGCAGACTTACCGCAAGCATTACAACGATTTGATTTTTTACATAAATTATTTTCCAAACTAATGAGTAGTCAATAAACCTATGTATACCTACAAACCTAACAAATGGTTTTTCTCAGGACATGCACTACAACTACTGTGTGTGCTTGCCGTTTTATTTTCCAGCGCGAGTATTGCCCAATCAGAAAACCCGCTGCTCTCAGAACCCGAAGAAGTCGCGGCCGACTTTTTCCGCATCGAACTAGTACTGTATAAAGTGATCGACAGCAATGGCAACGGAAGGCTCAGCCAAACCATTTCCGATTACACAGACCCCATCATATTGGATGAGCTCCTTGTTGAAGTTGAGGCAGAGCTAGAAGTCAATACACTAGATCAGACGGATAAAAGCCCTGAGGAAGTGGAAATCCCGCAATCGGAAGTAATGGAGAACGCCTGGAAACGACTCCGTGGCAGTCGCAACTTCCGCCCGTTAATGTACACCCAATGGAATGAGCTCCGCGCCGACACCGTTGCTCGGCATGCACCCGGGGGCGTTAAAGGTGCTGCTATCCGCATACACGGAGAAACCATCCTTCCTGAACCGTTCGGGCACGAACCCGAAACAATACCGGTCGATATAACGCCGGCCAACAGTCTCACCGAGCTCATCGAAATAGAACCAACTTACAAGTTAGATGGTAAAGCTTCATTTGGTCAGGGACGCTTTTTACATATTAACATTGATTTTGAATATCGCGAGTGGAATGCTGGTGATTTCAATAACACTATAGACCAACAGGTTTCTATGGAGCCTGAAGCAGTTGAAGAAACTACAGCGCAAGCCCCTGCTTACAAAATCTACAGTCTCAAGAAAACCCGTCAGATTGTACCCCTAAAACCAGAATTATTTGATACCGAGCAATTTGGGGTGCTGGTTTACCTTGAAGCCATCAGCCCGATAAATGCGGCAAACGCTACGGATATTACCACTAACGATGGCAACTAAAACAATGAGCATCTGGAAACAACAATTTACCCTCGAGCATCTGAATAAGATGAGCCCCAACACCCTGCTTGCAAGCCTCGACATTCAATTCGTAGCGTTTTCTGATAATAGCCTAAGCGCGCGCATGCCAGTCGACCATCGCACCCACCAGCCTATGGGAATCCTCCATGGTGGTGCCACAGTGGCGCTGGCAGAAACAGTCGGCAGCAGTGCTGCTAACCTGTGTGTTGATAGCACGCAGTACTGTGTCGGCCTAGAAATCAACACCAATCACATCAGCTCCATACGCACTGGAAGAGTAATCGCCACAGCCATTCCCTTCCATCTAGGGCGCTCCACACAGGTGTGGGAAATCCGCGCTGAAGATGAAGCCGGCAAGCTAGTAGCCATTACCCGTTTAACAATGGCAATTTTACAAAAAAGATCACTTTGAAATATATAGTTATTATTGCATCGGTAATTTTTCTGCTTATTGCTGGAGCTTACGGCGTTTTCCAATATCTAATAAGTAAAACGATGGCCGTGCCTGGTAATTCGCCAACACATTGCCAAATGTTAGATAAGAATAATACAAACATAGTCGTTGCTCTTGGTGATTCCATCACCCATGCCACTGTCAGTGCTAGTTATTTGAAAATACTGTCCAAAAACGATAAAAACCAACAGTTTTCTTTTATCAATGCCGGTATTAACAGTCGTTTAGCGTATAACGCCTTACAAGCCCTCGACACTGTTGTTGCCTGTAAGCCGAGTGGTGTAATCATTTTAATCGGGACGAATGATGTGTTGGCAACCCGTTCTGAAAAAGTGGCGCAACGCTATATAGACCAGTGGCAGTTGCCACAAACACCTGACTTTGCTTTTTATCAAGATAATTTGGCTAAGATCATTGAAAAATTACAAGCGCAAACCTCAGCTAAAATCGCCATTTTTTCATTACCACCCTTGGGTGAAAAAACAAACTCGCCGATGAACAACACAGTGAGTCAATACAATCGTTTTATCAAAGACATTGCGATCGAACGCGATATAACCTATTTACCGTTAAATGAACGCATGTGGCAAACCATAAACGAACAAGGTGGTGCTGACAAAGCTTGTCCATTTACCGAAAAGTTAATGGAAAAGTCTATCGCCAAGCACTATTTATTTAACGATAGTTGGAATGAAATTTCAGCAGACCATCACTTGCAGTTATTGACTGACTGTATTCATCTTAATGAAAATGCCGCAGTAATTGTCGCTGAGCTAGCGCAGGGGTTTTTAGCTGAATAGTCAGGAAGCACAAAGCTCGCGAGAGCACGAGGAGGTGCGAGCGACCAAGTCCGGGAAGACAAATCTTTTCAAATCCAATTTATGCTGGTATCAAGTCGCATAAAGCTTTAACCTATATAGAACCCCATATAGGGAATGATCGAGGGAACACAGAATGAATCTGGAAAAAGTCTTTTTTGCATTTTTTATTGTTTTAGCATTGACCTTAAACTTCGCTTTTTTTACCGGCGAAATTGATAACCCCGCACACCATCATTCAATTGAATTGATCGCTGCAATTATCATCAATCTAATTGCCACCATACTCAAATTCGGTGACCGCTCTCATATGGGCGCTGTGCTATTGGCAACCAGCCTGGTTGCAGATGTACAGTTAATCATTGCCGCCACTGTCTGGGCTGTTGTGGTCTTTGCTAATAACCAAATCATGACCGGCGATACCATGGCCGTTATTGTTTCCCTGTCCGGGGGTGCCTTACTAGCCAATCTTGTGTCAGTAACCCTATTGGTAGCAGACACAATAATTGATCCTCGGGAATCATCACGGACTAAATAAGTAATGAACGACATTTTATGGTTAACCATGCGCAAAATGCGCCTGCCGTTAATCTTATTGCTGCTGGTATTCGGTTTTTCCATGTTCGGCATGATGCTTATTCCTGGAATAGATAATGAGGGTGATGTTTATTACCTTAATTTTCTAGAAGCGGCTTATTTTGTTGCCTTTATGTCAACCACTATAGGCTTTGGAGAAATCCCATACGCCTTCACCAACGCCCAGCGCTTATTTGTTTTTAGTATTATTTATCTTAATGTTGCAACTTGGCTATATTCAGTTGGAGCTATTCTTGGTCTATTTCTAGATGTCCGCTTCCGCGCAGAGTTAGCAGCCGCACGCTTTAGACGCCGGGTAAGCTGGATCGGGGAGCCTTTTTATATTATTTGCGGAGTTGGCGATACCGGCGAACAAATCCTTCTTGGCCTTAACCAGCGGGGCTTGCATGCCACTATTATTGAGCTTCGGGAAGATCGCATTCACAAGCTCGAATTAGATTCAAGCATGAACAAATTCCCGATGCTGGTTGCAGATGCTGGTGATAAAGACTCACTAATACAAGCAGGTCTGAATCCGGAGCATAAAAAATATAATTGCCTGGGCGTGATTACAACAACTAACGATGACCATACTAATCTAAAGATTGCAATTACCACAAAATTACTATGCCCTAAGCTTACCGTGCTGGCGCGTTGCGAGTCCCAAGTAGTGGCAGCCAATATGGCATCCTTCAATACCGATTATATTATCGACCCTTATCAAATTTTTGCCGAACGCCTTGGACTCGCCATCCAATCCTCGGTGAAATACCTAGTGCAGGACTGGTTAATTGCAGTACCCGGAACACAACTTAGAAAAGAGAAGCCGCTGCCTAATGGCCACTGGATAATCTGCGGGCTGGGCCGTTTTGGTAGTAAAGTTGCCCAGCAGATGCAACAAGCTGGTGTTGGTATTACTGTTATTGATGTCCGCGAACACCTGCTCAAGAACTACCCATCCTCTGTCCATGGCAGGGGTACGCAGGCAGAGACACTTAGAGCCGCTGGAGTAGCTGATGCCGTTGGTATTATTGCCGGTACGGGTGATGATGTAGATAACCTTTCAATAATAATGACAGCGAGAGATATCAAGCCGGATTTGTTTTTCGTAGCCCGGCAGGAAAAAAGTGATAACAGTATACTTTTTGAAACAGCGGAAATAGATTTAATTGCGCGTAGAAGTCATATCGTTGCACGCCGGATTCTAGCACTGGTAACCACACCCTTATTGAGGCCATTTCTAGAGTATATGATTCACCAGAAAGACAATTGGGCGGAACGACTGGCGCATAAATTAGAGCCTATATTAAAAGGTCGCGCACCGAATTTATGGCTGATTGATATCAACGGAATTGATGCTGCCGGCGTACAGGTATGTAACAAACTCAATATAAAAGTAAAAATCACCAATCTTAGTCACAATAGCCGATTCCATAATGAACAAAGCTTGTCCAGCATTTGCCTGGTGCTAGAACGCGGTGGACAGCGTATTTTCCTACCGGAAGACGAGCATGAAATCAAAGAAGGTGATCGCTTGCTATTTGCCGGTCGCAGCCGTGCCCGCCGGGATATGTTCTGGACTCTCTCAGACCCCAATCGCCTTTTGAGCAATGCTGCCGGAGTAGACCTACCCCGAGGCGCAATTTGGCGTTGGTGGTACAAAAAGCGCCAACACAAGTAGCGTGGGCATGAATTCTCAACCCCGAGGTAGGCTGGGCATTTATGCCCACGCGTAAAAGGCCAGTCAAACCGAAATTTTTCCTGGATATTAAAGCCTGACCGCGTGGGCATAAATGCCCACCCTTCTATGAAGCACAAAGTCAAGCCTCTGGTTAAAATATCCCCTTCCCGATTTTCGGGCTATTAGGGCATCACTTGTTATCTAGTCTTTCTGTTCTGTCAGGTCG
>JAKITM010000094.1 GCA_021648045.1 Lysobacterales bacterium | reverse complement strand
TGACAGAACAGAAAGACTAGATAACAAGTGATGCCCTAATAGCCCGAAAATCGGGAAGGGGATATTTTAACCAGAGGCTTGACTTTGTGCTTCATAGAAGGGTGGGCATTTATGCCCACGCGTAAAAGCCAAGCAAGCTAAATCTGTTTCCGGGGTATTTATAACCTATGCCGCGTGGGCATAAATGCCCACCCTACCAAAAAATTCGCAATATTCGGCCACACCGATCTTCTAGGGTTTTTCTTCTCAGCCTTGAGTGGGTTTTTATCGATTCTGGCTCTTATTCCAGCGGCGTGGTTTTGCGCCTGGTTTGGCGGCGCTCGTGTTCTGGCCGGCTGAGCGTTTTTTGGAGCCGGGCCGCTGTTTGCGTGGTTTATGCGAAGATGGTTTATGCCCACGGGCGTTTTCACCGGAACGCTGGCCATCACGGTGGCCGGCTTTGGCTTTTTTCGGGCTTTTGGGTTTGCTTACCCTACGGCCTAATTGCGTCTCTGGCACTGTATGCACTGGCTCAAAACCATCTACCAATCGCCGCTCTAACAGTTCATTGATCACATGCTCAATATCTGAAAGCTGCTTGGTTTCATCGGCACTCACTAAAGAAATTGCCAAGCCCCGAGATCCTGCCCTGCCGGTACGGCCAATACGATGGACATAATCTTCAGGAACATTGGGCAAATCAAAGTTAATCACACAAGGTAATTGGTCAATATCTAAACCCCGGGCCGCAATATCAGTGGCTACTAGCACCTGCATTTTTCCATCTTTAAATTCCCGCAAAGCCCGGGTGCGTGCTGCCTGGCTCTTATTGCCGTGAATCGCTGTGGCACTGATGCCTCTGGCATCCAAATATTTAGTTAGACGATTGGCGCCATGTTTTGTACGGCTGAAAACCAGTACTTGATGCCAGCTATGTTCCCGAATCAGTTCAGTTAATAATGCTGATTTCTTACTCTTATCTACTGGGTGAATCCAGTGTTTAATCGCTTTTACGGTGGTGTTTCTGGGCGTAACAGAAATTTCAACAGGGTTTCTTACCAGCCCTTTGGCCAGTTTACGAATCTCATCGGAAAAGGTCGCTGAAAACATCAATGTCTGACGATCTTGCGGTAACAAGGCAATGATTTTTTTAATATCGTGGATAAAACCCATATCCAGCATACGATCAGCTTCATCCAGAACAAGTACTTCCAGTTGCTTGAATTTCATTGCATTCTGATTGTATAAATCCAGTAACCGACCCGGTGTTGCTACCAACACATCAACACCTTTGCGCAGTTTCATCATCTGCGGGTTGATCTTAACCCCGCCAAAAACTACTGCCGATCGCAACGGTAAGTATTTTCCATACACACGCACACTGTCTTGTACCTGCGCTGCTAATTCACGCGTTGGCGTCAATATTAGCGTGCGCACCTGATTACCCCGTGCATGCTGGCCTTTAGACAAGCGATCAAGTATGGGTAAAGTAAAGCCTGCGGTCTTGCCAGTGCCGGTTTGGGCTGCCGCCATTACATCCTTGCCCTCCAGCACGGCAGGTATAGCCTGCGCTTGGATAGCTGTTGGTGTGTCATAGCCCTGATCGGCTATAGCTTTAAGTATAGGCTCGGCTAAGCCCAGGTCAGTAAAATGCATGGATTATTCTCTTCTTGAATGCTATGGACCTGTTAAAGGTCTCTGGAGGGCGTGTAGCTTACAGTATCTTGTTGTTTTTAGCTATATATTATTGAGGAGGACGAGTACAGGATCTGATGGTGCGTTACGCTGGCGGCTAACAGCACCCTACTCCGGAAGTTGGCTGACCTTGTAGAGTGCGTTAAGCGCAGCGAACGCACCGTATGCATAGTAACACACTACTATTTATGCGGCTTGAACCTTATATTGAAGAGAAAGGCGAATAAGCCAGCAAAAATCAGCATAATTCCGACTATTGATATGAAGTCGTTTTCAATGTTGAAGAATTCGAGCCTGGTGACCCCTCCGTAACTCATTTTGAGATGATACAGTCGCTTCCCACCCTCTACATCTTCTTCAAATGTTCTTAACCTATCAAATCTAATAGCTTCTTTCAGGTCATATCGATCCTCGTTATCTTTTCTCCGTTGGTGATATTTTTCTGCAGATTCAATACCCTGAACGTGAGCAGGTGAGAACTGCGTTATGGGCTCACCTTTTTTCACGATCCCATACGATGAATATTGATAAGCTATTTCCGGAAACAGTAAATCTTCATAACCAACAAGAAAAACCCCAACCCCAATAACAACTGCCATTGCCGCTGCAACAAATCGTTTTTTCATTGTGGTTTCGCGTTTTTGTTTAATCAGTGCATATTCAGCCGCCACTTCCGGGATATGCGCTAAATGGTCTTCTACATAAGACTGGCTTAAACTATCAATTAAATCTATCCCGCTTAGCTCAAGCGCCATTGATATGCGGTTGATGATATCGAATGAAGGCACTGCCTTATCGTTTTCCAGTTTGGATAAATACGATTGTTCGATTCCTGCTTTCTCTGCCAGTTCCGGCTGAGTAAGTTCCTTTTCGGTTCGCAGCAGTTTTATTTTTTCACCCAGTTTCATTTCAAGTCCTCGTTCACATTATCGACGACCCTATTCTTCTAGAGAATATCAGGAATAGCCAGTGGAATAATGACCCATAATGAGGAATTTTAGTGATATTCCGAAAATATCAGTTTCTACGAATCAATCAAAGTGGAAGTTAAAGCTCTCACCCCTCTGGAGGGATTACATACTCAGTGTCTAAATATCTGTAATCAGAATAGCTATCCGAGGAGTACTCTTTAATGGATTTCATAAAAGCGACTTTGCCACTGATCTCGCTGACAATGTTCAGCGGCAGAATATGCTCTTCAATTTTAATAAACTCGAACAATAAAAGAAATTTTTTCAGGGTAACGGAAAAAGCCGGGGTTAATTTACCGATGTTCTTAATTTTCACCTGACTAACATAATTATTGTTTGTATCGATAATGATCTCGCCGGCCAAATACTCTAAACTTTCTTCGTCCATATCTTCGACCAAGGGCGTAAAGGATAAAATTACCTGATGATCCTCTTGTTGCGTAATTTCTAGGCTATCCAGTTTAATCATGGCAATTAACACATCTTTAGAACCACCATCCTCCGCTGCTTTTTCCTTGTTTGCTTTCCTTTCCTCTTCCCGCTTGGACATTTGCTTCTGGTAAGATGCTAGGCGTTTTTCATCTGGTGTTTTTTTATTCTCTTTCAACAAACTCCAGGGAGATGCCTTCGAGTTACCTAGATTAACAGACGGATTAAAAGACTCTACACTGGTCTTGGTGGTTGCACCGCTGCGTTGTATGCGTTCAACCGAAAAGCTCCACTGGTCCCTGTCGGTTTCTTCAAAGCGGGAAAGGCTGTCGATAACAGTCTGTTTGTAGCCGTCCAGTGAACTGGCACTGGAGATTGCCGGCAACATGAGCGCGATAATAAAAAACCCAAGGGATTTTTTCATGGATTATTCAACCTCACACATAAAACAACGGGCGTAGGTTGCGAAACCGGGTTCAGAATTTGCTAAGAAATCAAGCCGTGCAAAAAAGTCGCGTACCAATGGGCGCTGTAGAAAATCCGAACTAATAAATAGATCCCCGGGTAAATAAGCGATCGCACTGGTGGTCATACCGAGCAGGAATTCTTCAAATGTGCTCAACTTAGGTTCCTGATATTCAATCTCAAGGCCAGCACCCTCATCTACCAGTAAAGCTGCAGCACCAATAGCCGTGCTTAAGCCACCTAATTGATCAATCAATCCGCGCGCCAGGGCTTGCTCGCCAGTCCAGACTCTGCCTTGCGCGACTTCATTGACTTCCTCAATAGTCATATTTCTTGCGCTGGCAACCCGCTGTAGAAAATCATCATAGCCGCGCTCGGTAGCGCGTTGAAATATTTCAGCGACTTTTGGATTTAGTTCACGATCAAGCCGCAGCCCACCCGCCAATGATGTAGTGCCAAAACCATCGGTATAGATGCCCATGCGTGCCAATGTATCGGGGAAGGTAGGAATCATTCCAAAAATTCCGATCGATCCGGTAATCGTTGCAGGATCGGCAATGATCTTATCGGCCGTAGTTGCTATCCAATAACCACCTGATGCGGCCACATCGCCCATGGAGATAACCACCGGCTTACCGCGGTCACGAACCACCTGGATTTCCCGCCGAATAATTTCTGAAGCAAAAGCACTGCCACCTGGTGAATTCACCCTGATAACCAATGCGTCTAGGTCTTTATCTGCAGCGACTGTGCGAATTTGTCGCGCCATCACTTCAGAGGAAATAAGGCCAGCAGGTTTCTTCCCACCGACAATTTCACCCTCGGCAACGATGATTGCCACCCGGGTAATATCACTGGCTGGTTTGGGTATGTTGCTTAACTTAAACGCCGCCAGGTAGTCTTTGAAATTCACTTGTCGAAAGCTGTCATCGCTGCCCTGTTTGCCACGCAAAATCATTTCCGCGCGAAACTCCGGACGGGAAAGCAAACGATCCACCAGGTTCATATCTACTGCAGCTTGTGCCATATCGCCATTTGCGGCTTGTAATATTTGTGCGAAATTATTGATATCAGCCTCAATTTTCTCTGCGCTGATATCACGCACCACCGAGATACCGTCTAGGTATTGTTCCCACAAGGAGTTCAGCCAATAGCGGCCAGCTTGCTTAGCTTCTGCTGACATATCATTACGAATGAAAGGTTCCATTGCCGACTTGTATGTGCCAACCCGGAACAGGTTAATCTGCACGGAAAGTTTTTCCAGTGCTTCCTTATAGTAATTTCTATAGCTGGCGTAACCATCAATCAACACTGAACCGGTAGGACTCAACCAAACTTCATCAGCTTGGGCAGCAAAATAATATTGATGCTGGGATAAATTCTCCGCATAGGTAATCACGGGCTTACCACTGGTCTTAAATTGAGTAATGGCATTCTCTAATTCATGTAAGGATGCCAGACCAATACCGCGCATGCCGTCTGGAATTAATAACAAACTGTTGATGCGGGAGTCTCCTGCCGCCTTATTTATTGCATCCACGAGGTCTCGAAGCCGGGTTTCCGTGTCTTCCCGCTCCATCGCCTCATCAATCAGCCGCTGTGCGGGTTGACCGGAGAAAGCTTCCACCACAACCCCTTTAGGGTTAATCACCAGGGTGCTATCGCTGGCGACTTTAAAGCCTTCGGCACCAGAGAATATACTTATCATTATGATAAAGAAGATTAAGAAAAACACCAGATTCAGGATGATCTTCCTGAACATATCCAAACTCCGCCAAAAGCCTCTCCAGGCACGCCCTAAAAATGAAGTTTCACCCGTTGACATTTTTCTCTCCGCAAACTAAAAAATAATTGACTCATTCTAAGTAACTCTAGCGGTTTCGACAATACGCCATTTGTCATAGTGTTACCCCTATAACATTAGAAACTCGTCAAATTCGCCATTTTTACTTGCTTGAAAATAAATTACTGATTGCATGCCTCTGTTTTACATCATTATTATAATTGGCATAGAAAATGCATAAAGGTATATGAATCAATTCAAACCGGAGATACAAAATGAGTGCATTTTCAAGATTACGCTATATTATTACCGCCAATGTTAATTCGCTGCTAGAAAAAGCCGAAGATCCACAAAAATTACTAAAAGCATTAATTCGGGAAATGGAAGATGCGCGTCTCGAAGCCCGTCAGGCACTGGCTGAAATGCTGGCAGAAGTTAAGGTGCTAGAAACCGCACAAACCCGACTTGATGTAAGCATCAAATCACACCAGGATGAAGCGGAAAAGCAGGTGCTGGCAGAAAATGAAACCGCCGCCCGCAAAGCGTTGGCAGAAAAGTCGATACAACAAAAACAGCGGCAGGAACAGCAACGCCAGCTAGATAGCTTGCGTGAACGCATCAGCAGCATAGAAACAGATATCAACACCTTGCAAGAGCGTTACCAGTCGGCACTGGAATTGCGCAAGCGCTGGAATAGCAAAAGTCACCCAGCTAAGCTGGATAGCAAAACTGCATCATTAACCCGCGGCCAGCAACGCATGCGCAACACTCTCAATCGTTTTGAGCAGCTGCAACAGCAGGTCGATAACCTTGAGGCCCGGGTACAAGCGGAAGATGAAGCTCAGCGTTATTTTGAAACCGCGCATCCCAGCCGCCATACCAATGCTGATAATTTAGCCGTAGAGGCCGAGCTTGAAGCGCTGAATAATCGCCTGCATCCGGTAGCACCTGAAGCTAAAAGCGCCTGATGAGTTTAAACAATCTCTACCGCCTACCCGATGAGGGTTATGTGGCCGGCGTTTGCGCCGGCCTTGCGCGGCGCTTTGACTGGAATGTATGGGCATTACGCGCTGTGTGTATGCTGATGTTGTATTTCTTCGCAAAATTTGCGGCGATAAGCTATATTCTCGCGAGCATTTTTTTTAAGAAGCGCTATAAATCAGATGCAACAATGCGGCCAGAAGAGTCTGCGCTGGGGAATTTACAGGAAGAATTCAATCAACTGCGCGAGCGTTTACAGCGCTAAACCCTTAGCCACTTTCTACTATTAAACGACTGGCACTGCGCCAAAAACGCACACCCAACAGAACCGCTGCAACTGTGAGGCCTGCAATCATACCTATCCACATTCCGGCTGGTCCCATTTGCTGGGTAAAAGTCAGGTGGTATGCCAGGGTCATGCCCACCGCCCAGTAGGCGATGATGGTATAAATCATCGGAATTTTAGTGTCTTTCAAACCGCGCAGCCCACCAGCAGCACACACCTGCACGCCGTCGGAAAGCTGGAATATTGCTGCCAGCTGAATTAGTGACGCCGCAAGCTGGCTTACTTCCGGGTTGGTATTGCCATAAATCGAGACGATTTGATCGGCAAATAGAAACATAATCACAGCACTAATTATTTGAAACCCAAAACCGAGAGCAAAGCCATTCATGCCAACATAACGAGCAGACACGGGGTCATCTCGCCCGATGGCATTACCAACCCGGGTGGTAATGGCGGCTGCCAGCCCCAGTGGAATCATAAACAATAGCGATGAAAAGTTAATCGCAATGCCATGCGCTGCTGTAGGTATAGTGCCAAGCTTGCCGATTAGCAATGCGGCAGCGACAAATAAACTACCTTCGACTGAAATCATCACCGCAATGGGCAGGCCTACGCGCAGAAGTTCGCGAATTTCCGGCCAATTGGGTTTTTCAAAACCGGTATAGAGTTTAAACCGGCGAAAATGCGGGTGTTTTGCTGTATAAGCCCAAAGCAGTAATAACTGTAACCAGAGAACGATAGCGGTTGCATAACCACAGCCTATGGCTCCAAGCTCCGGCATGCCGAGCTTGCCATACATGAAAATGTAGTTTAACGGGATATTGGCTGCTACCCCGAGAAAGCCAATATACATGGTGGGTTGGGTATGACCTGTGCCTTCTGAAAAATAACGCAACACCAGTTGCAGACAAATGGCGGGAATACCCCAGGAAATCGCGCTCAGGTAACCCAATGCAACCGGGCGTATTTCCGCATCAATGCCAAACCATAACACCAGCGGCTCGGCACTTTGCATAAACACAAACAACAAAGCACTCAAGCCGATTGCTACCCAAACTGCTTGGCGCGTAACCGCACCAACCTCTTCATTTTTCCCAGCCCCATCCAGTTGGGCAACTGCAGGGTTGAGCGCCAATAAAATACCGATGGCAAACATCACCCCGGTCATCCAGATAGCCCCGCCAATGGGCAGCGCTGCCAGTGCCAGCGCACCTAAGCGCCCCGCCATTACCGTATCCACAAAGCTCATGCCGACACCGGCAACCTGGCCAATAATAATCGGCAAGGCAAGAAACAGCGTGCGCTGCATTTCTTGAATTGGGCGATGTGTACCAAGTTGGGACATATTTTTTGGGCTGTTTTTTCTGAGTTATTATTATTCTGGCATTGTAACCTGTTATACAATAGCTGGCACTGCAACTGGTACTGCGTTTCACAAATGTTCGGGGCATTCAACTATAAGGTCGTGTTACTAAGCTATGAGTATCGTCTCAAAAAAACTAAAACCAAAATTAACCGTTGCAGAAAAACGCCTGAATCACTCAAGTGAGTGCCAGAACTGCGGCACCGCATTGCAGGGCCCTTATTGTCATTTCTGTGGACAACCGGATAAAAACTTCTTCCGGTTTTTTCCCGCATTGCTTCGGGAAATGATGGGTGACCTATTGGATTTTGATTCGCGCCTTACCCGCACTCTCAAACCACTGTTATTTCAACCCGGCAAACTTGCAGATGATTATATGCACGGGCGGCGTTTCCGCTACACCTCCCCGGTTAGGTTGTATCTTTTTTCCAGTATTATATTTTTTCTGCTAGCGGGTTTTATCACCAACTCTGAAATCCGACAGGAGCTTGTTAATCACAATACCGCAAACCAGGAAATTGTATCTGCAGCACCACAGACTGATAAGCTCAATAATCCTAGCGAGGCGACCACGGAGGTCGCTGAAAAGGGATTAGCCGCAGAGCCACCTGTTGTGGATGAAGTTGAACCGTCAACCAAAAGAGGTGGCGATAGCTTCTTTAAACTCGATCTGAACTCAAACCCTGAAGATTCTGATATTGATGAAATCGATCTGCCCTTTGTTCCACAGATGTTGAATGACTGGGTTAATACTGAGTTGGCCAAATCAGACGCCAAAAACGAGGCGATTAAAGCGGACCCGACCATTATCACCGATAAAATCTTTGAACTACTACCACTGACTATATTTGTTTTACTACCAGTGTTCGCCCTAATATTGAAAGGGTTCTACATATTAAGCAAACGCTACTACACCGAACATCTGATTTTTGCACTGTATAACCACAGTTTTATATTTGTACTGGCAACAGCTGTGTTTCTGCTCGAGAGTTTTGGCGCACTGTTGGCAAGTCAGGGCTGGATTTCAAAATCCGGATGGACTTTTACCATACTTAATTGGCAGTCCCAGCTTATGAAGGTCTGGGTATTGGTATATTTTTGGCTGGGCTTAAAGCGCTTTTACCGTCAAGGCTGGCTAATGACCAGCGTAAAGTTTGTCAGCATTGGCATTGCATACACGATCCTGCTGGCAACAATCACCGTATTTGTTGCCATACTAAGCTTTCTGTTGCTCTAAGCGA
>JAKITM010000093.1 GCA_021648045.1 Lysobacterales bacterium | reverse complement strand
GCCTTTTTTATTTGGCGGAGAGAGAGGGATTCGAACCCTCGATGGGCTTTTAACCCATACTCCCTTAGCAGGGGAGCGCCTTCAGCCACTCGGCCACCTCTCCGTATTCTTTAATTGTATCTAAAATTTTCAGCTATGAGTTAACCGGCTGCTCCAGAAACTCTTCGAGTTTCAAGGGAAGCGCGTTACTCCGGGCATCCTGCCCTTCGCCCTTCGCCCTTCGGGCCGCTTCGCCTCGCTCTGCGTTCCAATTTGTTCCAGACAAATTGGTCAGCCACTCGGCCTAATCGAAGTATTCTTTAATTGTATCTAAAATACTTTTATATTTTATCCCAAAAACGCAGTTATTCCTACGCAATCAAGGGCGCAAAGGATACCTGTTTATTGGGGATTGGTAAAGGGTAAAGAGTACTTAGTTTGAATCTGGTTTTTTACCTGAACCGTTTGTGGTCTCATCATGTTCGTGAATTCGATTGAAAATCTCTTCACGATGGACCTGTATTTCGCGTGGAGCGTTGATACCTACCCTGACTTGGTTGCCTTTAACACCCAACACTGTCACAGAGATGTCATCACCGATAATTAGTTTTTCCCCTACTCGTCTTGTCAAAATCAGCATTATTTTACTCCTTGTATCCGCTGATCCATGTCGCCGACACTGGTTTTCCATAAACTGTGACTAGGCAACTGCGGAACATAGCAGTCAAGACCCCTTGAACTACTATGCTGTCTTACTGCTCTGGCTTCAGAGCCATTAAAAAGCTCCAGATATTTCTGGACGCATCAATATTACAGCATTTTGGTATTTTTTGCTGAGCATTCAATGTGCCATTAATCAGTAAAATCAACCCGTTGGTCGAGAAATTATTGCTTTTGATCTTTCACCCACTGTTTAACACTCTTCAGAGCTTCGGCTAATTGTGTGGCATCAGTACCACCAGCTTGGGCCATATCTGGGCGGCCACCACCGCGACCACCGACCTGCACTGCAATATGATTTACTAGCGATCCAGCCTTGTAGGTCCCGGTAATGTTTTTGCTGACTCCTGCCACCAAACGGACCTTTCCCCCATCAACGCCAGCCAACAGAATCACCGCATTCTCTAAGCGGGACTTGAGGTCGTCCATGGTTTCGCGAATGATTTTCATATCACCTGTGGGCAACTGCTCTGCTAGAACATTTACGCCGTTGACCTCATACATTTTGTCACTCAGTGATTGGCCAGATGAAGATGCCAGTTTGGATTCCAGACGGGAATTTTCTTTTTCCGCCAGTTTTAGGCGCTCGAGTAAATGTTTTACTTTTGCAGGGACATCTTCAAGCCCGGATTTCAACAGGCTAGCAACCGCAATATCCCGTTGACTTTGTTGCTGTACCCATTGCACTGCTTGCTCACCAACCACAGCTTCAATACGCCGTATCCCGGAGGCAATACCGGTTTCGGATGTAACTTTAATTAAACCGATATCACCTGTTCGCTGAACATGGGTTCCGCCGCAGAGCTCAACAGAGTAATCATCAAAGCTTAATACGCGAACTTTATCGCCATATTTCTCACCGAACAAAGCCAAAGCTCCGGCTTTAAGAGCGTCCTCATAGCTCATCTCAGCAACTTCTGCTTTGATATTGGCAAGCGTTTTATCGTTAACTAGAATCTCTATTTCACGCAACTCCTTGGCTGAAACCGGACTGTTGTGAGAGAAGTCGAAACGCAATTTATTAGCCGTTACCAACGAGCCCTTCTGTTCTACATGTGAGCCGAGTAATTTTCGTAAAGCGGCATGAAGTAGATGTGTGGCCGAGTGGTGCCGGCGAATGGCTTGCCGGCGGGCAGAGTCAACAGCTGCAGAAATATGATCGCCTGTTTGTAGGCTACCGCTTGAAAGCACGCCCTGATGCGCGTGGTAGACACCTGCTAGTTTTTGGGTGTCAGCCACTTCGAATATTACGCCTGTAGATTGCAGCTGGCCACTATCCCCGACCTGTCCTCCAGATTCTGCATAAAACGGTGTTTTGTTGAGAATTAATGTTGCCTTTTCACCGACATTTAGGTTTTGTTGAAGCTTGCCACCGACTAGGATTGCTAGCAATGTAACTTCATCCGTACTGTTTTGATTATAGCCAGTGAACTCGGTAGCCGTTAGATCTTTAACCACATCAGCTGAAATACTTTCTCCTGCACTAAACTGACCTGCCGCACGGGCGCGTTCGCGCTGCTGATTCATTGCAGTATCAAAGCCTGCCTGGTCGATGGTCAGACCTTTCTCACGCGCAATATCAGCGGTTAAATCAAGCGGAAAGCCATAGGTATCGTAGAGTTTGAATACTGATTCCCCCGGAATTTCACTACCGGCCAAATCCTCAAGCACGCCATCTAACAGGCGCATGCCCTGCTCTAGGGTTTGCGCAAAGCGTTGTTCTTCTTTTAACAGAGCTTGCTGAACCCGCTCGGTCTTTTGGGTTAATTCAGGATAGGCCTGCCCCATTTGTTCTACCAATACGGGCACCATGGCCGCAAAGAATGGCTGTTTTTGACCAAGTTTATAACCATGACGAATGGCCCGGCGAATGATCCGGCGCAGTACATAACTTCTGCCTTCGTTACCTGGTAGCACACCATCGACAATCATAAATGCGCAGGCGCGAATATGGTCGGCAATGACTTTGAGTGAATCATTTTCCAGATCATCACAGCCTGTCAGTTCGGCAGCTTTGGCTATTAACCCCTGAAACAGGTCGATTTGATAATTGCTGTGTACGCCCTGCAAAATAGCCGCTAGTCGTTCCAGCCCCATGCCGGTATCAACCGACGGTGCGGGCAGATTGGCCATACTGCCATCAGCAGCGCGGTCGAACTGCATGAAGACTAGATTCCAGATTTCAATGTAGCGGTCGCCGTCTTCTTCAGGCGTGCCCGGCGGTCCACCGGCGACTTCCGGGCCATGGTCGTAAAATATTTCGGTACAGGGCCCACAGGGACCTGTGTCGCCCATTGACCAGAAGTTGTCTTTAGCACCGATTCGGGAAACCCGATCAGGGTCAACTCCGATGTGTTTAATCCATATTTCGGCGGCTTCATCGTCTTCCTCAAAAACTGTTATCCAGAGTTTCTCTGCCGGCAGCTTGAGTACATTGGTAAGAAAATCCCAGGCGAATTCGATGGCTTCTTTTTTGAAATAATCACCGAAGCTGAAGTTGCCCAGCATTTCAAAAAAAGTGTGATGACGGGCGGTATAGCCGACATTTTCCAAGTCATTATGTTTTCCGCCGGCGCGCACACAACGCTGTGAACTGGTGGCGCGTTTATAGTCGCGCTTTTCCGAGCCTAGGAAAAGGTCTTTAAACTGCACCATTCCAGCATTGGTAAACAGCAGGGTTGGATCATTTCCCGGCACCAGTGAACTGCTAGAAACTATCTTATGCCCACGGTCGGCAAAGTAGTCGAGGTAGGCTTGGCGTATTTCGGCTGTTGATTTCATTTACATATTATAAAGATTATTGAGAAGCTGAATGACTGAATATTGGATGTTTTTTAAAGCCAGCAAAATAATCCGTCATGCCGGCCTTGAGCCGGTAAGGCGAGTTGTTGTAGCAGGAAGGGAAGACAACGAAGTTTAAATAATCAAGAAAAAATTCGGGTTGGCTGGTTTTACGCGTGTGCATAAATGCCCACGCGCCATATATTATGAGAGAATCCATCATGAATTTATACTTGCGGTTTAACAGAGTATCTACAGGGAGTTTTTAGCGGCCTTCATTGCCTGCCCGTGGCTGAAACCGCGGTTTACCAGGCGCCGGTAAGCTTTTTCGAGAAGCTTTTGTCGGTCGGCAGCGTAGATAACGGTACCGCGTGATAATGCCTCAGCTGCCATCGCCTCCCAGTCGTGCTCGGCCGGTAGGTAGTCTTCTAGATTATTCACCCGAATACCCCGTTGGGAGAGTTGTGCGAGTATCTTCATCGGGCCCTGAAGACGAATAACCCGGCTGCGGATAAAAGCCTCGGTAAAACGCTGGTCCGACTGCATATCCAGGTCTTGCAGATACACCAGCATGGCATCAATTAAATCACCAGGGTGGCCCTTGCGCTGCATCTTTTGACGCAACTCCAGCTGCGAATGCTCGCGACCGGACAATAAACGAACGGCCTGGGTATATGCTGCTGACCAGGCCGTTTTGTCAAAATCAGATTTCATCGGTACTTAAACCGAGTCAATGCCTGATATTATGTCTTAGGCTCTGCTACAGACTCAGTCTTGGCAGCTGCGACAGCGACTGCTTCGGCCGCCTCACGCTGTTCCCGGGTAGGCATCAATTTCTCCCGTAACTTCTTCTCGATTACATCGGCAATATCTGGATTTTCGAGCAGGAACTTACGCACATTTTCCTTACCCTGCCCAATCCGGTCTTCCCCATAGGAATACCATGAGCCGGCTTTTTTAATCAGGTCATTGGCAACCCCAAGGTCAATCAACTCACCTTCACGGGAGATACCTTCACCGTACAGAATCTCAAAAACGGCCTGTTTGAACGGTGGTGCAACTTTATTCTTGACCACTTTCACCCGGGTTTCATTGCCGACAATTTCATCACCGCGCTTGATCGCACCAATGCGTCGAATATCTAGGCGTACAGATGCATAGAATTTAAGCGCGTTACCACCCGTGGTGGTTTCTGGTGAACCAAACATAACCCCGATTTTCATTCTGATTTGGTTAATAAATATCACCATACAACCAGAACGCTGGATATTAGCGGTTAATTTGCGTAAGGCCTGTGACATTAAGCGTGCCTGCAGTCCCATATGGGAATCACCCATATCGCCTTCAATTTCCGCGCGTGGGGTCAATGCCGCCACCGAATCGATGACCACAATATCGACCGCACCGGAGCGCACCAACATATCGGTGATTTCCAACGCCTGCTCACCCGTATCGGGTTGGGATACCAGCATTTCTTCAATATTAACGCCCAGTTTTTCTGCATATATCGGATCCAGTGCGTGCTCGGCATCAACAAATGCCGCGGTGCCACCTAACTTCTGAATTTCAGCGATTACATGCAGAGTCATGGTGGTTTTACCGCTGGATTCAGGGCCGTAAATTTCGACTACACGACCGCGTGGTAGGCCGCCTATTCCAAGGGCGATATCCAGTGCCAGGGAGCCTGTAGGCACGACTTCGATATCGCGTCTGGCACCATCACCCATGCGCATAACCGCACCTTTGCCAAACTGCTTTTCAATTTGTGACAGGGCTGCTGCCAACGCGCGTTTTTTATTGTCATCCACGATCTATTTCTCCAATTATTTCGCTGCCATTTCAGGCCAGCATTTGATCTTAATTTATCTGTTACTCATTATCACACAGGCGGAGGCTCGGCCACACCCGACTTACACAAATTAACTAAAATATCCTACCCGGTTTCGGGTGTTTTATATCATCTGCAGGGTAATAATACCGATGATGTTCTCAAAACCTGAGAATACCATTCATAGCTTTTTCAACTGTTTGCCTACGAACAGCATCACGGTTGCCACTAAAGCACTCCATTGCACTGTGTGTTTTAATTTTGCCCTCAACATAACTGGCCCAACCGAACCAGACCGTGCCCACCGGTTTATCAACACAGCCACCCCCTGGGCCTGCGATCCCGGTGACAGCCAGAGAAACCCGGGCATTGCTGTTGCCTAGCGCCCCTGCAGCCATTGCTTCGGCCACCTCTGCAGATACCGCACCAAAATCGCGAATCAATACTTCGGGCACCGAGAGCATGGACTGTTTAGCAGCGTTTGAGTAACTAACCATTCCGCCTTCAAACCAGCCTGAAGAACCCACCAAATCCGTACAGCACTTGGCAATCCAGCCGCCGGTACAGGACTCTGCGGTGACTAGACTAAGATTATTGCTACGCAGATAGTTAGCTAACTGTTGTGTTAGCTGACTTAATTCAACATCATTTAGGCTTTTATCCAGACTCACAGTAACTCCTGCTTTTGTGCTTGAAGACAATACGGTAAACTGCCCTATCCGGTCAACCGCAATAGTTAATTCGAAGATGGCAAAATCGCCCGTTGATAAAAGCAAACAGCATACTCCGTTGATGCAACAGTACCTACGCATCAAGTCAGAGTATCCCGATACCCTGCTGTTGTTCCGCATGGGTGATTTTTATGAACTGTTCTACAGCGATGCCCGTAAAGTTACCCGGCTACTAGATATTACCCTGACCACGCGTGGCCAATCGGCCGGTCAGCCCATTCCGATGGCAGGGGTACCCTATCATGCGGTCGATAATTACCTCGCCCGGCTGATTCGCATGGGCGAATCGGTGGCCATTTGCGAACAAATCAGCGAACCCACCGGCAAAGGCATTGTCGATCGCAAGGTGGTGCGGGTCATTACCCCCGGAACCATTACCGAAGAAGCCCTGTTACCAAATAAACACGATAATATTCTCGCCGCTGCCCAGCAGTTAGGCACAGATTCCGGTTGGGCGCTGGCGTGGATGGAAATAAGCACCGGCCAGTTCAGTTTGCGCCAATGTAAAGACCTGCCAGCACTTGAAGCTGAGCTGGAACGCCTGCAGGTGGTTGAATTGTTATTGAACGAAGAGCTACCGCTGGATATGCATGAACTATTAAGCAACCGGGGTTCGGCCAAAGTCAGCATTCGCCAGCGACCGCCCTGGCATTTTGACCTGCAAACATCGGTTGATCTGTTACTGCGGCATTTCGGCACCCGCGACCTTGAAGGTTTTGGGATTGAAAGCAACGAACCGGCACTGGCTGCAGCCGGAGCTTTGTTGCAGTTTGTTCAGGAAACCTGCCAAGACTCGCTGGCACAAATCAGCAGTGTAAAGCTGGAACAGGCCGATGGCTATTTAACTCTGGATGCCGCTACCCGGCGCAATCTTGAAATTGAATACAATCCCGGCGGTCGGCATGAACATACCCTGCTGGGGCTGATGGACCGTTGTATCACCCCGATGGGATCGCGCCTGCTGCGCCAGCGACTGAATTCACCGCTGCGGGATCACACACTGCTAAAACAGCGTCATCAGGCCATCGGTAGCATGATCGAGCATGCCAGCTATGAGTCACTTCGCGAGCAATTAAAGGGTATTGGAGATGTTGAACGCATCGTTGCCCGGATTGCGCTCGGCAGTGCCCGACCCCGAGATCTCACCAGCCTGCGTTCGGCACTGCAAAAACTGCCAGAGTTGCTGGTCACCATTGAAAACCCGCAACAAGTCTGGCTCGACACTATTCGCAGTGAAATCGCTGAACTCCCGGAGATTCGCCAACTGTTGGAACAAGCCTTGGTTGAATCCCCGCCGGTACTCGCTCGTGATGGCGGGGTTATTGCTGAAGGACATGATCAAGAACTCGATGAGCTTCGGCATTTAAGTGAAAATGCCAATCAGTTCCTACTTGATCTGGAAATCCGGGAGCGCGAACAAAGCGGCATACCGAATTTAAAAGTTGGCTATAACCGGGTGCACGGCTACTACATTGAAATCAGTCGCCTGCATCACGACAAAGTACCCACCCACTACACCCGGCGACAAACACTGAAAGCTGCCGAACGCTATATTACCGAGGAGCTCAAGCAGTTCGAAGAAAAAGTTTTGTCCGCAAAAGAGCGCGCACTGACCCGGGAAAAACACTGCTACGAACAACTTATTCAGCAATTACAACAAAATCATGGCGAGTTGAATCAGCGCGCGACGGGCTTGGCACAACTGGATGTGGTGGCCACATTAGCCGAACGCGCTATTGCTCTGAACTGCTGTTGCCCTGAATTCAGTAATGACCCTGGCATGGATATTATTGCCGGTCGCCATCCGGTAGTTGAACAAGTACAAGAGGCTGCCTTTGTAGCCAACGACTCGATTCTCAATGAACAACGACGCATGCTGGTGATTACCGGCCCTAATATGGGCGGTAAATCGACTTATATGCGACAAACGGCGCTTATTGCACTACTGGCTCATAGCGGTGCCTGGGTGCCGGCAAAAAGCGCACGCTTCGGCCCGTTGGATCGTATTTTCACCCGCATCGGAGCCGGTGATGACCTCACCCGCGGGCAATCGACTTTTATGGTGGAAATGGTAGAAACCGCCAATATATTACATAACGCGACCCCGGACTCTCTGGTGTTAATGGACGAAGTCGGGCGTGGTACCAGCACTTATGATGGACTCTCGCTGGCATGGGCTGCCGCTCTGCATCTAGCCTCCAGATCGCGTTCGATGACCTTGTTTGCGACCCACTATTTTGAACTAACCCAGTTGCCCGAAGAAGTTTCTGGCGTGGTGAATGTACATCTGGATGCAGTAGAGCACAAAGATAAGATTATCTTCCTGCACAGCCTTCGCGATGGGCCTGCCAGTCAGAGTTATGGCCTGCAGGTGGCTGCACTTGCGGGAGTTCCTGCGGCTGTCCTCACTCAGGCGCATAAAATTTTACGCCAACTGGAAAAACAAGGCCTGCATCAGGATAATATCCAGCCTGGCTTATTCGATACTCCTGTCGAGGATAACAGCGCGGTTGATCTGGCCGCCAATAAGGCGCTGGATTTGCTCAAGGAAATTAAACCGGATGAGTTAACTCCAAAAGATGCTTTGGACTTACTCTACCAGCTAACTGACGAATTAAAATCTGATATTTAAGCAAGGCTTTGTAAATATGCAGTAGTGAAAGTGACAATCATAAGTCCAAAAGAGTATTTCCAAGACACTAATACTGCGGCAAACCGATTTAAAACAAGCTTTTTCGACCGTTTGTCTATAATTTACCCGAATTTACCCAGATTTACGCTGTACACCTTTACCTTTACCTGAAGCAGGCTTACCATTATCCTTAATCTTTATTAAAGGTGTGCATCATGGATCTCCAAGCTCGCTTAGATCAGACTCGACTCTCCTTACAAGCCCCCGGCAGCGGTCAAACGCTGTTGGATCAGGCAAAGAAAATTATTTCTGAGCAGCTAAGCGCGAATCAAGCGCTGCCCGTTAGTACTAAATTATTAAAGCTCCAGGAAAATTTCAATCAGCAGATACAAGCTGCCAGCACACAGATACCAAACGCCGTTGAAACCGGTGACCTACCGGACGACACCCACTTTTTAAACCGGCTCAGCTATGGGCCTACTCCAATGCTTAGAGAGCAACTGACGGCAGATGGCTGGGAGGCGCTGCTGGAACAACAGCTAGATCCTGAAAATCTCGATCCCAGTGAAATCGATACGGCCCTAATGGAAA
>JAKITM010000092.1 GCA_021648045.1 Lysobacterales bacterium | reverse complement strand
ATATCATTAACCTAAAAAAGGTCCAAAGTAAGGCTTAACACCATTCGGGAGGGTGTAATCGACTGATATATATTGCAAATAAATGGTGGCTCGACCCGGAATCGAACCAGGGACACGCGGATTTTCAATCCGCTGCTCTACCAACTGAGCTATCGAGCCATTTTTTGCCTGCACAATTGCTCTGCAGGGCGCGTTATTAGACAATTACAGGGGGGTGAAGTCAAGTTAATTCTGGGTTTTCTGTTGAAAATTCGAATTATTTGATGTCATTCCGGTGCAACAAAGCCTTTGGGTTTTTCTGAACCGCCACCAAAAAAATATTTTTCCATCTCGGTTTCAATAAACTGACGGTCTTTTGGGTTTAATGGGTTCAATCTATGTTCGTTTATCAGGGTGGTTTGGTGGTCCATCCAGGTTCGCCATGCCTGTTGTGAAACGGCGTCATAAATACGCTTACCTAACTCGCCGGGCCAGGGTGGGCGTTTTAGGCCATCGGCTTGTTGTTTAAGAATGATGCAATTGACTTTGTGATTCATCTTGGTTCTCTGTTTTCCGTTTTACTGTATGGGTATTTTAACGCTTTGCTCAAGAATTTGCCGGATGGGTGCAGGCAGACCTAGTTTTCGCCAATCTTTGGTGGCGAAATAGCTACCCTGCGCCTCATTCACCTGCATTTGCTTGTGATCGACTAATAGTGGGGTGATATGCAGACGAAAATGGCTGAAATCATGAATTAACAAAGGTAATTGTAGTTCAAAATTTATAGCGTCCTGCTCGGTGTGCTCGGGGAGTGACCAAAGCCCACCCCAGATTCCGGTAGGCGGGCGCTTTTGCAGATAAATGCGGCCTTGGGAATCCCGGTTGATGAGTAATTGTTTGAACTGCTCAGGGTTCTTTTTCGCAACTTTGCGACCGGGAAACTCAGCTACTCGGTTTTCCTGCAAGGCGTAACAATCGGCATTCACCGGGCAGTGCTCACAATCGGGCTGGCTGCGGCTACAAAGGCTGGCACCCAAATCCATGATGGCCTGGGTGTAGGCTGCGCCGTTTACTTTTGTAAGTCGGTCTTGGGCTGCTTGCCAAAGTTTATTTTGCACGGTGGCCTTGCCCGGCCAGTCGGGAATGCCTGCATGGCGAGCAAAAACTCGCTTGGCGTTGCCATCAAGGATGGCTAAAGGCGTGTTGCTTGCCTGTGAGGCGATGGCATTTGCGGTTGAGCGGCCGATACCGGGTAGTTCCAACAATTCCGCCGCTGAGTCCGGGAAAGCCGTAGCAATCCGGTGGGTTATTTGTGCGGCTTTATGCAAATTGCGGGCGCGGGCGTAATAACCTAACCCAGACCACAGTGCCAAGACCTCATCCAGGCTGGCTGCTGCAAGAATCGGTAGCGCCGGGAATTGCTGCATAAATGCCAGGTAGTAGGGTATTACCGTTTTTACCTGGGTTTGCTGGAGCATTATTTCTGCTACCCAGATGGGATAAGCGTCTACTTTTTTAGAGTTCCGACTTTTCTGGGGCTGCCAGGGCAGGTCATGGCGACCATGGACTTTCGCCCAGGCAAGCAGTCTTTGGGGAAATGACTTCAAGCGAGTAAGTAACTAATGATTTTCAGGGATTTTCAGGGATTGGCAGGATTGCATTAATGAATGTTCCTGCATCAAAGGGTCGCAGGTCGACAGCAGACTCACCCACACCGATAAATCGTATGGGTATGTCCAGTTCTTTGGCGAGTGCGAAAAGTACTCCGCCCCTAGCGGTACCGTCAAGCTTGGTAAGGGTAATTCCTGTTACTTTTACAGACTCGTTGAATTGTTTAGCTTGGGCGATGGCATTTTGGCCGGTTCCGGCATCCAATACCAGCATAACTTCATGCGGGGCATGGCTATCGAGCTTGCCCATCACCCGATGTATTTTGCGCAGTTCTTCCATCAGGTTGGACTGAGTATGCAGGCGTCCTGCGGTATCGGCAATGAGTACATCGACACCACGCGCGCGTGCTGATTCCAGCGCATCAAAAATAACCGAAGCAGAATCAGCCCCGGTTGCCTGGGCGACTACGGGTATCTGATTGCGCTCACCCCAGGATTGTAGCTGTTCAACGGCGGCTGCCCGAAAAGTGTCACCGGCGGCCAACATCACCTTTAGGCCTTCTTCTTTATAGCGCTGGGCGAGTTTGCCGATGGTTGTGGTCTTGCCGGCGCCATTTATACCCACCACAAGTATTACAAAGGGCTTACTGCTGGTATCAATTTGTAATAATTGCTCTGAGGGTTCAATCAATTCATACAACTCGGCTTGCACGGCGGGTAATAATTGTGAAGCTTCAGTTATCACCCCAGCTTTTATACCTTTGCCTAAAGCGTCGGTTATTTCGAGGGTAGCACTAACCCCAACATCGGCCATCAGCAGGGTAGTTTCCAGCTCTTCAAGCAAGTCTTCATCCAGCATAACCCCGGGGGAGAAAAGCTTGCTGAGGGTGTCGCCAAGTGATGTGCGGGTTTTACCCAGCCGTCGTTCCAGTGGGTCAATGCCGGCAATTTCTACCGGGCGTAATTGCACATCTGAAACTTGCCCGGCTTGTGTGCCGCCGGTTTTATCGCGTTTTTTTCTAAAAATTCTGAACATGAAAGGCCTGATATCTGCTGGTGTTTGTAGCTGAAGCAGGTATGCTATCAGCAATATGTATATTGTAAACAAATATTGAAGCCGGGATGCTAAAACAGAGTAAAAATTATGGTATCAGGATTATCGCGGGTAAGTGGCGAGGTCGGCGCTTGCCAGTAGCCGATTTGCTAGGTCTGCGACCAAGCGGTGACCGTGTCAGAGAAACTTTATTCAATTGGTTACAAGCAGATATTCGCGGATCGCGGTGCCTGGATATGTTTGCTGGCAGTGGTGCGCTTGGCTTGGAGGCCGCTAGCCGAGGGGCGGCTTCAGTTAAGTTGCTGGAAAAGCATCCGCAAGCGGTGAAGCAATTACAGGAAAATTGCCGCGTATTTGCAGCTGAAAACATACACATCGAAAATGTTGATAGCCTTGATTGGCTTAATTCGGTTAAGTCCGGCAGTTATGAAATTATCTTCATCGACCCGCCGTTCGACAGTCAATGGCAAAGCAGCTTGCTTGAAAAAACAGTATCGGTCGGAATGCTGACTGAAGACGGTCGGCTCTATGTTGAGTCAGCCCGCCGTTTTGAGGCTCCGATTGTCCCAGCAGGGCTCAAAGAGCTGAAAATTAAACTCTTGGGTGAGGTTCGAATGCAGCTGTTAGCGCCAATTTGACTGAGCTATAAAAACATTTCAACTGGTTTGAAAGCTAATCGGACTGTTGCGGGTCTTGTTATATGTAAGCTGGGAAGCTTATGAATTAGGACTCCTCTGTCCCCCCCGATTTTGGGCGATCTCCGGATCGCCTATTTTTTTGCAAAACAAATCAATATTAGAGTCTCCCAGTGCCTGACCCGCGTTGATTTGCATGATAAACTTAACAATTCGGATAGTGAATCATTAAATCTCTAAGTAACTTGTATGCAAAAGCCAAAAACTGAATGTACGGTTGTTTACCCCGGTACTTTTGACCCAATCACTAATGGTCATACTGACCTGGTAGCGCGAGCTGCGCGGGTATTTAACCGGGTGATTGTTGCGATTGCCGAAAACCCGCAGAAACAACCACTTTTAAGCCTTGCCAAAAGAATCAGCTTGGCAGAAGTCATTATCGGGGATATTCCCGGAGTTGAGATAGTTGGCTTCAGCAACCTGTTGGCAGATTTTGTACGAGAAAAAGAGGCTTCAGTTATTTTGCGCGGTTTACGCGCAGTTTCAGATTTTGAGTATGAATTTCAACTAGCGAGCATGAATCGGCATTTGGTTAAAGAAGTAGAAACCATGTTTATGACGCCATCTGAAGAACACAGCTTTATTTCTTCTTCATTGGTAAGGGAAGTTGCCAGGATGGGTGGTGATGTGGGCGAGTTTGTAGATCCGCTGGTTAAACAGGCGTTGATCGAAAGATTCAGAGACTAAATCTGTGGCCTTAAAGATTACTGAAGATTGCATCAATTGCGATGTGTGTGAGCCTGTCTGCCCCAACGAGGCTATTTATCAGGGTGTTGAGATATTCGAGATTAACCCAAATTTATGCACTGAGTGTGTCGGTCATTTTGATGAGCCCCAGTGTGTCGAAATCTGTCCGGTTGAATGCATTCCTCTGGACCCACAACACCCGGAAACTCCAGAACAGTTACTGAAAAAATATCAAGTTTTAACCAATGGAAAATAACACAGCGATGAAATTTTTAAACAAAACCCTGCTATTGCTGGCAGCAGTGTTAATCAGCGCCTCAGCGATGGCGGTAGACAAGCCCGGCAAATCAGCTATCTCCAGTGCCCATTATTTAGCCACAGAAGCAGGTTTTGAAGTGCTGGAACAGGGTGGAAATGCTTTTGATGCAGCCGTTGCAGTCAGCGCTGCGTTGGCGGTTGTTGAGCCTGCCAGCTCTGGTATAGGTGGTGGTGCGTTTTGGTTACTCCACCGCAATGAAGATCAGAAAAACATCATGATTGATGGGCGCGAAGAGGCGCCTTCCGCAGCACACCGGGATATGTACCTTGACGAAAATGGTGAGGTAAATCGCGGCCTGGCAACGCAGGGCCCGTTGGCTGCAGGGATTCCCGGCCATGTAGCAGGGATGGTGCATATCGCTAGCAATTATGGACGCTTGCCACTCAAAGTATCGTTAGCCCCGGCTATTCGCTTGGCACGGGAAGGTTTTCCGGCAGATGAGAAATATATTCGCCTATTAAAGCCCGTGCGTAAATATATGCTCCGCTTTCCGGCCGGCCGTGCAATATTTTTGCATGATGATGAAATTCCTGCGCTTGGCGCGGTGATTAAACAGCCCGATTTAGCCCATGTGCTTGAACAGGTAGTCTTAACCGGAACCACTGATTTTTACCATGGAGAAACCGCCCGTCTGCTGGTCAAAGGCGTGAAAGAAGCGGGTGGTATTTGGGCATTAGAGGACCTTGCGGCATATAAAGTTGTTGAACGAGAGCCGGTCCGCTTTAAATATAATGATTATGAGTTAATTACCGCTTCACCACCTTCATCGGGCGGAGTGGCAATTGCGGAAATTCTCAATATTCTCGAACCCTATAAAATTTCTGAACGCTCGCAAGCTCAACGCACTCATTTGGTAGTGGAAGCCATGCGGCGTGCCTACCGTGATCGCAGTATTTACCTTGGGGATCCGGGCTTTGTTGATGTGCCGGTTTCCATGCTCATCGACCCACATTATGCAGCCGGTATGCGCACCTCGATCCGTATTGATAAAGCCACGCCCAGTTCCTCGCTTGCGGGGATCGTAGATGTTGCTGGTGGCAAGCACACCACCCATTTTTCTATTATTGATTCTGAAGGCAATTTAGTTGCGGCCACTTTAACGGTTAATACGCTGTATGGAGCTAATTTCGTAGCTCCCGGAACGGGTTTCTTGTTGAACAATCAGATGGACGATTTTTCTGCCAAGCCAGGGAAACCGAATGCTTATGGTTTGATCGGTTTTGAAGCCAATGCAATTGCACCGGGTAAACGACCGTTATCGAGTATGAGTCCTACATTTGTGATTGGTAAAGATCGCGTTGCCGTGTTGGGAACACCCGGTGGTAGTCGCATTATTACCATGGTTTTATTGAGTGTTCTGGACTTTTTCGCTGGCAATGGCCCACAATCATGGGTAGCTTTGCCGCGCTACCACCATCAGTATTTACCAGATCGGATATATGCCGAGCCGGATGCTTTCAGTGAGGAATTGCAAAGCAAATTGCGTGCGCTTGGGCATGAGGTGCAGATACTGAATCGGCAATGGGGTAATATGAACGCGGTAATGTGGGATCGGCGTAGTGGAAAATTAGAGGCTGCCAGCGACCCACGCACACCTTCGGGTAGGGCAACTGTAAAATAATTTTATTAAATAATTAATTCGATTAAATATTACTAGGCGAATAAATGAAAATCTGGTCAATAGAGGGAAACCAGCAAAAACTTGATGGTGGTGCAATGTTTGGCAATGCACCAAAAGCTGTTTGGGAACGTTGGATAAAACCCGATGCCCGTAATCGAATTTCTATACCAACCCGTACCATGTTGGTAGAAAACCTTAACGGCAAAACAGTATTGTTTGAAACCGGCATAGGTGCTTTTTTTGAACCATCTTTGCGTGATCGGTTCGGGGTAGAATCCAGCGAGCATGTATTACTGAATAACCTTCGGGAACTGGGTTTCAAAGACGAAGATATTGATGTGGTGGTTCTCAGTCATCTGCATTTTGATCATGCCGGTGGCCTGCTATCGGCCTGGCAAGAAGACCGGGAGCATGAATTATTATTCCCCAATGCCCATTTTTTGGTAGGTAAAAGCCATTGGCAACGCGCCACTCATCCGCACCCACGGGATGCCGCCTCCTTCATCCCCGAACTCAACCACCTGCTCGAACAAAGCGGGCGCTTAGAGCTGGTAGATGACCGCCAACACCCATTACTGGGTGATAGTGTGCGCTTTAGTTTCAGTGACGGGCACACACCGGGCCTGATGCTTGCCGAAATTGGTCCAGCTGAAGGCGGCGGGATTGTGTTTTGCGCTGACCTGATACCCGGCCGCGCCTGGATGCATACTTCAATCAGTATGGGTTATGACCGTTATCCTGAATTATTATTAAATGAAAAAAAGACCTTTCTTGAAGATAAGCTTGCACGTAATGTACGCCTATTTTTCACCCACGACAATGAATGTGCGCTAGTAACTGTGTGCAAGGATGATCGTGGGCGCTTTGTTTCCAGTGAGGAAATCGCCATACTGGCCGGTCTGCAATTGTGAGCTTTATTATGAAAAAAATCTTTAGTATATTTATTCTGACTTCGATGATTTTTGGCAGTGTGGCGAATGCCGCCCCCGAGTGGCAGACCATTGATACGGTTATTGCCACAAATAACCAGCAAATTATTCAGTGGCGGCGCTGGTTCCATCAAAACCCTGAGCTTTCTAATCGGGAGTTTAATACCGCAGAATATATTGCCAGAGAACTCAGCAATATGGGCCTGGAAGTTGAAACCGGCATTGCCAAAACAGGTGTTATTGCAGTATTACAGGGCGGCAAGCCGGGTAAAACAGTTGCCTTGCGCGCGGATATGGATGCTTTGCCGGTGCGTGAAGAAACCGGGCTAGCATTTGCCTCCACTGTCGAGGCCGAATTTGGCGGTAAAACAGTAGGGGTTATGCATGCCTGTGGCCACGATGCACATATGGCAATCCTTTTGGGCGTGGCTAAAACGCTTTCGGCGATGCGCGATCAAATCCCCGGAAAAGTGCTGTTTATTTTTCAACCGGCGGAAGAGGGCGCACCTGTTGGCGAAGAGGGCGGAGCTGAACTAATGTTGCAAGAGGGCTTGTTCGAAAAATATAAGCCGGAGGCAATATTCGGCCTGCATGTTGGCCTGAACATGCCGTTTGGCACGATTGCTCTACGCCGTGGTGCAATGATGGCAGCGGTTGATACCATGACTATAACAGTCAGAGGTCGGCAAACCCACGGTGCTCGTCCTTGGGGCGGGGTTGATCCCATCGTTACCAGCGCGCAAATTATTACCGGTCTGCAAACCATAGTTTCCCGAAAGGTGAATATCACTAAAGCACCGGCGATAGTGACCATCGGTAAAATTACTGGTGGTATACGGCATAATATTATTCCCGATGAGGTTGAACTCTGGGGCACCATCCGTAGCTTCGACCCGCAGATGCGGGAACAAATTCATGCAGAGGTTAAATTGGTAGCAGAAAACATTGCGGCATCAGCAGGGGCTACTGCCAGCGTTGAGATTGACACTGGCTATCCGGTTACTGTCAATGACAGTGATCTTTTTGATCAGATGATGCCAACGCTGGTCAAGGTATCCGGCGAGCGCGAAATATTTACCCCCAATTTAGTAACCGGTGCAGAAGACTTCTCCTTTTTTGCTAATGAAATTCCCGGCTTGTATTTTTACCTTGGTTCAGTAGCGCAAGGTCAAGACCCGCTAACTGCACCATCAAATCATTCACCAATGTTTGATGTGGATGAGCAGGTGTTGGGGCTTGGAACCCGAGCTTTGAGCCACTTGGCGATAGATTTTCTTGCAGCTGAAAAATAAGGCTTAATCTACATAGAGTGTAGGCGGGTAACGCCTATGCCTTAGATCCCTAGCAGTTTTTAAAAGCGCATGTCCCATTGATAGCTGGTTCATTTAGTTGAAAGTGTAACCGCTAGTATTGGCGGCTTTGAGTAAGCCACAGTATTTAGTTTATTCAAAAGAATCCCGGAAAATAAAACCGCTATTATCAGCTCTTGGCCCATAATGGGTTAATGGCCTACCAACTTCATGAGCCCCTAAATCTGGCGCTGCGGCATTAAAACCATTGTTGATATTGGCTAAATAAACTCCTGCATCAACCGCATTGCACTCAGGCTTTAAAGTCAGGTGTTGAAACGGTATTGTCGCTGGTGGTGGGGCGGGGATGTCAAAGTTCTCAAAACAGGTGGATTTATCAATCTGGATTGAATTCATCGCTTGGCCAGTATAGTTCTGGAATTCAGGAATGCCTATTAACCGCTGCCCCTCCCACTTAAAGGCAAAAGGGTAATCTCCCCAATCATATCCATCATAATCCCAGTGGGTTCTCCAATGAACATTGCCTGTATTTGTTTCCCAAATATATCTATCCTGAATAGAAATCCATAAATTATTAATGGATTTAAAACTTTGCATTAGGCTGGATCCTGACCCAATAGGTCCGCTCCAGGCGACTAGGGTGTTATGTGCCAACAAAACCCTATCTGTCCTATTTCTCAGCTTTAGTGCGCCTTCTCCAGGTGCCGCAATTTGGTTGTACAAAACATACCAAGGAGCACCATTCATGGGCTGAAATGATATTCCATTATTCATTGGGTTGGAAATACGGTTGCCCCAGATGCGTATATTATTATGGCCATAATCTCCTTCAATACCGTCATCTGTGGTCTCAAATATATCATTTCCATATATATCAACATTTGTACGCGGATAAGAAATGCCATCAGCTACTCTTGATATTTTGTTGTGTGCTACGGTATGTCCAGAAGTTCTTGCAAGCTCTATGCCTTCCCCTCCAAAATTAGAGCCATCATTTGGGTCATTGTTTCCAACAATAGTGTTATCTGCTATATACCAGTTTTCCCCGCCATTATTGAGGTAACTACAATAGTTACAATT
>JAKITM010000091.1 GCA_021648045.1 Lysobacterales bacterium | reverse complement strand
TACCATCAGATTCTATACCTGAAAGAACCTGCTGCTTACCTAATGCCATCAGTCCCACTCTTGCGACTAGGGCAGTTTCCACTTCATCTTGTAGTTGCGGGTGATTCAGCAAAAACAGCTCAAAACTGTTGTGTTTGCTTGATTCCAGCTTGCCGCGCACATAGGCATCGACATCAGCCAGAGCCATCTCAAGGCTATATTCATTGTTATAAACGATTGCTTTCATAGCAGTACCATCATCATCTTTAAGGTTCCTACTCATAGACTGTCACCATTAGCGAAAATCTCTCATCTGAAACTCAAGTTTTTGGCGTAAGCGCTGCTTGGCACGGTAAAGCACTCGGTCAAAGTGTTCAGTGGACAAATCCAGCTGTGCACAGATGTTCGGTTTTTCTAATTCATCGATGAAATACAGCCATAGAATTTTCCGATCGCGACTACCGGGCAGCTCATTAATAACGGTATGTACCAGCTCTGCGGTATCCTTTTTTTCCAGGCGTGTAACTTGATCCGGCATAGGGTCTACAGCGGCATCAATAGCATCACCATCACCCCAGGTATTTCGGCGTTTTTCTTTACGGAAATGATTGATAAATAAATTTACAGCGGTGGTATGGATGAAGGCTTTAACCTGCTTAGGATTATCTAGTGCTTGTTTGCGCAAGCGCGTTAATACCACCATGAATGCATCCTGGTGAATATCCGAGGCCAACTCGACATCGCCGCAGCGCTGAGTCAGCATTAACAATAAACCACGGGAGTACTGCCGTACGAGCGCGGTTTCAGCTGCAGGCTCACCGGCAGTAATCGCGCTTAGTACAGTCTCTATATCGAAATTAGCTATGTTTGGAGTGCTGATATTGAGCACATATGTCCCTGTTTCATTCCCAGCGTACAATCATACCAAATTTATTCAGGCTTGGTTGCCACATTGGGGTGGGGGTTTATGCTTATCAATACTCTTGGAACAGGAGCGGGGCGGCTTGGGGTTTACGCGTGGGCATAAATGCCCACCCCATGCATTGGCTTGTTGCGGGTTTTGGTAGGGTGGGTATTTATGCCCACGCGGAAGTTGGTTTGAATATCCTGGAAGTAGGTTTGGTTGTTTGGAGTTTACGCGTGTTATGGGGGGGTTACTGGCGTTCTTTTATGGTTTTGGCTACTTTGTTGCGAACATATTGGGGTAGGACTTCTGCCGGGTCGAGGGTATTGCCGGCTTCAAGCTGCGGCTTGACTAGTGCTAGCATAGCCGTTGCCAGCGGCCAGCAGTCGCTGATCACCCGATGAATATCAGCAAACTGATCCTGATATTCAGAAAAACCATTACCAAGGGCGATCCAGTCATCGTTAGTGGGTATGCTTACTTCGGCTGGCGGGCAGACTTTTTCTGTTGAGGCCAATTGCATTAACCCTGCTGCATTGCGTTCGCAAGCCGCTGTATAAACCTCACCCATGCGAGCATCCATACACACTAGGCTATGTTTCTGGTCTGCAGGCGTAGCAGCTTGTGCCACAGTTAATAAAGATGATATCGGGATAACCCGTAGACCGGCTCCCAACGCCAGTCCCTGAACCACTCCCAAACCGATACGCAAAGAAGTAAAACTGCCGGGCCCGTAACCATAGGCTATGGCATCCAGATCTGTTAACTCAATACTGAGGTCTGCCAGTACCGCATCAATGAACTGAAGGATTTTTTCGGCGTGTTGCCGCGGCGCTGTTTCCAAGCGCTCGGCGATGTTTCCATCGGCACAGGCGGCGATACTCAAGGCCGCTGAAGAGGTATCAATAGCCAGTAATTTCATTCAATATTCTCCACGATTTTACTTTCGTCGATATTCGGTTCTTGTGTTTTGATATGGGCAATAAAGCCCAGCACTTTTTCCAAGGTACGGGTACGCGACATTCTTGGCAAGGATTCCAGAAAGACTTTTCCGTAACTTTTTTCCAGTAAGCGCGGATCACCCAGAATAAGCACCCCTTTATCATTAACATCACGAATCAGCCGGCCTGCGCCCTGTTTGAGTGAAATTACCGCCTGTGGCAGCTGCATTTTGAAAAACGGGTTATCGCCCTGTTCCCGAATCACGCTTGCACGGGCTTCAAGGATCGGATCATCCGGCGGGGCAAAAGGTAGTTTATCAATCATCACCAATGATAATGCCGGGCCGATAACATCCACACCTTCCCAGAAACTGGCGGCGCCTAAAAGCACACCATTACCGGATTCACGAAAATTCTCCAACAGGCGGGTTCGCGACTCCCTACCCTGAACAAACAGCGGCAATTGACAATGATCTTCAAGCCAGTCTGCTGCCAAGCGCAAGGCACGATGTGAAGAAAACAGCAAAAATGCACGCCCGCCATTGGCTTCCACCACCGGCCAAATGCTGGTCATTAACTTTTCGGTATAGTCGGGTGTATTTGGGTTCGGCAGGCCTAGGGGCGAATACAGAATCGAATTTTTACGGTAATCAAAACCGCCTTCGGCAATGAAAGCTTGCGCATCTTCAAGTCCGGTTTCCCGTAAAAAGTGATCAAAGCGATCTTTTACCGTTAAGGTTGCCGAAGTAAACACCCAGGTGGCATCCATGCTGTCTCGATACTCAGTAAATGGCCCGGCGATATCTAGCGGTGTTGAGTGCAAGCTGAAGCTTTGCTGATGGCGCTCATACCACGACACTTGGTCATGGCGGTTGCGGTCGGAAATTTCATTCCAACGCTGACACAATTCACTGGCGCGCTGATAACAGCTCTCTAATCCAGTACTGGTCGCTTCCAGCGGTTTGAGTGCGTCACGCAGTTCTTCTACCGCGGCGGCAAGGTCTGCAAGGTCTTCCATCAGCAGCCCGTCTTCACATAACTTTTCCCAGCTGCCGCGCAAAGGCATACTGGGTAAAAAGCCCGCTTGGGTTTTACGCCAAGCAATTTGACCGGCTTCAACCGCTGAACGGATAGCTGCTACCCCGCCCTTTACTAGGCCAGCTTCAGCCAGCACATCCTTGTGTAAATCACGCACCTGGCGAGAGGAAAACCCTTTAGAAAAAAAGCGAGTGGCAATTGAAGGTACCAAGTGGGCTTCATCCAGCACCATTAATTCTGCCGAAGGCAGCACCTCACCAAAACCGCTTTGTTTAACTGCCATATCGGCGAATAACAAATGATGGTTAACTACTACAATATCGGCATCCTGGGCTTTTTTGCGTGCGTTTACAACGAAACAATTATCGTAATCCGGGCACTCAATTCCCAGGCAATTATCAACTGTGGAACTGATATGCGGCCACAGGCGGGAGTCATCTGCGAGTAAGTTGCTGATGGAAAGGTCGCCATCCTCAGAGACCTGCCCCCATTGATGTATCGCCTCAAGCTCGGTATACATTTCGCGGCTTTCCAGACGACCATCGCTACGAGTCTGCTGCATGCGATACAAGCAAAGGTAATTTGAACGACCTTTTAATAGAGCAATTTCAACATCGATTGCCAGTGAGGAACGCACCAGTGGCAAATCCCGAAAAAACAGCTGATCCTGAAGCGTACGAGTGCCGGTTGAAATAATTGTGCGCACGCCTGCCGCTAATGCGGGCACTAGATAGGCCAAGGTTTTGCCCGTACCGGTACCGGCTTCAGCAACCAGATTGTGTCCGTCTGCAATCGCTGTTTCAACCCGTGCGGCAAATTCCAGCTGGGGTGCGCGCGGCTGAAACCCCGGCAGGCTGTCTGCAAACGGCCCTTGCTCGCCTAGCAGCCAGGCACTGCTTTGTTGTTCATCCACTTTACTCATATTTTTTACACTAATACTTCTTTGGCCGTTGGCGCATACAGTCGTCTATATGAGTGCGTGCAGCGGCTGCCGCTTGTGGGTCTTTTAGGTACTCGTTGGCCAATGCCATGGTGCGCCAGTTTCGTGCACATAACTCACCTGTTTGTGCGCCCATATCGAAAGAACGGGTAGCGAAACTAATTGCCTGTTGCCAGGCTTCCTGCTGCAAGCGAATTTCCGCCATGCGCTGGAGTAATTCCGGGTCACGGGGTTCAATTCGCAAGCCTCGTTCCAGCATTTGAGCGGCTTGTTCTAACTGACCCGCTGATTCGCTGGCACTAGCCGATGCCAACAATTGTCGTACCGCCGGATTTTGTAGCGGCTGCACCTGGATACCGGCGCTTTCTTCACTGGCTGGTTGCCTAACTTCGGTCTCAACCTCGGTCAGTACCGGTGGTGCAGTTCTGTTACTTGGCGCAGGGCCGGTGCTGGCACAGGCGCTAAGGAAGAGCAGCAAAAACAGCGAGATAATAATTAAGCGCATAATATTTAATTTCCCTAATTAATTTTCCTGGGTTTTGGTTTTTCGGTCAAACCAGTTCCAAAGTTTACCACCCTGACCTGATTTCGCCTGTAGGCATTCTGATTTATTTTCTGGAAGATATGTATTGATAAAGGGTATGGCTACGGCATCCGGGCAGTTGGCATCGGAAAGACTGAAGCTCGCTGGTTCTACCCAGTGTAATTCGACCCCGCGGGGGTAGTCCGCGCGCCAGTCGGACATAGATAAACCGCGGAAGGCTTTAGCCCATAAACGCAACGCCGCACTGGAACCGGTAACCCGGGCAGGTTGGTTATCATCCCTACCCACCCATACCACCCCAAGGCGTTGATTATTGTAGCCAACAAACCAACTGTCTTTGCGGTCGTTACTGGTGCCGGTTTTACCGGCAATAATAACCGGCCGACCCATTAAAGCCGGCAAGGCCTTTGCGGTACCTTTTGCAACCACTTGGGTGAGTGCATAATTTAGTACCGCCACAGCTTGGCGATTTTGTAATGGGGTCATAGTCAGGCGAAAAGATTCTTCCAGCGCACCGTCTTCAGCTACTATCGCTGTAACTGCTCTGAGCGGCACGCTATAACCGCCGGATGCCAGCGATTGATAGATTCGACTCACTTCAAACGGGGTCAGCTCAAGTGCTCCAAGGATTAGGGAGGGCACCGGTAGAGCCTCAACGCTCAGGCCGTAGCGTTGCAATGACTGAAGGATATGAATGGGCCCAAATTTCATTCCCAGGTCTACGCTGGCCAGATTCCAAGAATGCACCAGAGCATCAAGCAAGCTGACTGTTCCATGAGTTTTATTAGTGTAATTTTTCGGCACCCAATGATCACCGTTAGCAAGGCGGATATCGACCGCAGTATCTTCGAGCTTACTGAGCAGGTTGAATTGCTCGGGGTGCTCCAATGCCAATAAATACACCAGCGGTTTCATAATAGAACCAATTTGACGGCGGGCATCGAGTGCACGGTTGAAACCACGACTACCCGCAACCCGGTCCCCTACCAGTGCATGGATTTCCCCATTCTGCACATCACTGATAATCATTGCCGCCTGCAATTGCTTTGGCAATCCACGCGCGGCTAAGTCGTCCAGACCTTCAGCTACCGCTTTTTCAGCCGCTAACTGAGTTACCGGCTCTAGTGTGGTGAGGATTGTTAGGCCCTCGCGTCGCAGATCGCTTTCTGCATAGCGCTCGCGCAGTTGGCGTTTTACTAAGTCAATGAATCCGGAGGCCGCTATTTTTAAGCCATTCGCTTGTTTACTTACGCCCAATGGGCGCTGCAGTGCGGCATGTAGGCCGGGCTTATCAATTAACCCGGTATCAGCAAACACCTGCAATACCAGGTCACGCCGTTTTAGGGCACGCTTAGGGTTACGCCGGGGGTTATACCAGGATGCTCCCTTGACCATGCCAATCAACAACGCAACTTGCTCGGTATTCAGCTGTTGCAAGGGTTGATCGAAGTAGAACCTAGAGGCACGGGCAAAGCCATGAATCGCATAGGCCCCCGATTGCCCCAGGTAGACCTGATTAATATAGGCCTCTAAGATTTCGCTTTTGCTGAAATGCAGTTCCATCAACACGGCCATAATGGCTTCATTCAACTTACGAATAATGGTTTGGCTTGAATCCAGAAACAGGTTTTTTACCAGTTGCTGAGTCAGGGTGGAGCCACCTTGCTCAATTCTGCCCTCGCGAATATCCACCCACAGCGCCCGGGCTATCGCTTTTGGGTCAACACCGTGATGCTGATTGAAGCGACGATCCTCAACCGCCTGAATACCTGCAACCAGCAAGTGTGGCGCATTTTCCAAGGGAACCAGCTCACGATCCTGTTTATCCAGTGGGTAAATTGATGCGATTTCCGCCGGGTCCAGGCGTACCAAAGACAGCTCATTTTGATCCACATCCTGAATCTTTCTAACCATACCGGCTTGCAATTGCAATTCAATTAGCTGCGAGGCTTGCTTGCCATCGGCAAATTCAAATGCCCGACTGATAATACGGAAGCGGTTACCCTGCTGTGAGTAGCTTCCGGGAGTTGTTGGATTGGAGCTTTTACGATAGGCCGCCGCGTGCAGTTCTGTTTCCAGGTCTTGCGTCGATATCTGCAAACCGGAATACAGGCTTAAAGGTCGCGCATAAACCCGGCTTGGTCGCTCCCAGGTCAAACCCTCGAAGCCCTCTTTAACCGTGTGATTCAAAATCAACGCCCAAGGCAACAACATACCCAGACCAAAACCAAAAATAAGCAGGCTGAATCGCCAGAGTAACTTCCAACGGCTGTGCTTAGCCACAGCTGATTTTTTCGACAAGCGTCGTTTTGTGGTTTTTTTAGAGAGCTTTTTTTTAGTTTTCTTGCGGCTCATAAACTACTGCATTAGCCGCTGGGTATTCAGCGTTACTGAGAGGGAGGAAGGCTTAAGATATGCGGAGCTTGTTAGCATCACACCATTTTATCTGATTTTTGTCAGTACAGGCTGGCTTTCATGCTTGAATTGTGGCGATAATCTGACTTTCTTAACTACCAACACAACAGCCTTCGGAGATGCCCGTAGCACACGATAATTGTTATAATTCTCAACCATGAGCTGTTCACAACTTCCTACATCACTTTTTTCATCACTCAATCTATTTGTTGTCTGTCTGTTGCCGGGTGCAGTAGGCCGGCAAAATTGGCTGCAGCGTGATGAATCTTTGCTCCAACAGGTGTATGTATTAAAGGGCTGCAAAGCTGAAATTGAGGGCAGCATAAGCTTGGATGTTAGCGCCGATGATCTGGCCGCTTACCTGAGTGAAATCCACCAACAACATAGCCAATCTGTCATCCTGTTGATAAGGGAAGACATCGAACTACCAGAATACTGGCTGCAACGCATCCAGATGGTGACTGACGCTATTGAGGACAATAGCGTCATTACCAGTTTGGGCTGCCATGACCCTCGCCTTAATCCACTGCCACAAGATCAAAAAGCGGGACAACAGACCGATGCCATGGTGTATTTGGTGGCAGATGGCTGGTTTGTAGATCAGCATTGGCCTAAAGACTTGGCGTGGATTGTGCCAGAGGCTCAGGCCAGCCTGATTAAATATGACGCGAATGTAAACACGGCTGCCGATATCCTCAACCTTGAAGATCAGCAAATTGCAGTTTGTGCACACTTATTCGCTGAGTCTAAAGCGACCGACCCGGCTCAACCATTAGCGGTACTCGGACAAATCAGGCAGCGCCTCAGCAGGTGGAAAGATTACAGAGGCTCAAGCTTGCCATTAGCCGGACTTGATGAAAAACCAGTATTACTGCACCTCAGTCATAACTGGGGCGGTGGGATTGACCGCTGGATTGAGGATTTCTGCCAGACTGATAATGACCACCACCACTTCGTCCTAGAAGCCAGAGCGAACAGTGATAGTTTTGAAGAAAATTTAGCACTCTACCTGTGGACCGAAAACGGCAAGCAGGAAATTAATAGCTGGTGCCTGCAGCCTGCAATTGAAGCCAGTGCAATTGAGCATCCACAATATGCGCAAATACTTGAGCAGATTATTGACGCATTTCAGGTTGATCAACTGATAATATCATCCTTGATTGGGCACTCCCTCGACGCACTCAGCACTGACACTCCCTGCCTTCAGGTAATCCACGATTTTTACCCACTCTGGCCATTTTTAACCGAGAACCCGTATCTTTTTACCGATGCCAATGATCAGTTTGATTTTTCCCGGGCCTGGGATAGCCTGTATGATAAGCGCGGCGTCACTTTACCCGGAAAACACGGCTTGGCTTACTGGGTCAAATTACGGGAAAGCTATCTGGCCTTGCTGAGCAAATCACAAGTACTGAGGATTGTCCCCAGTCAGGCGGCTGTCGATTTGCTAAAACTACTCGACCAGAATGGCTCAGGGAAAGTTGAACAAATAGCCCATGGTATTGATACCCAACTGCTAGCACCATTACCGATTACCAACAGGATCGGGAAATTGCGCCTGTTGGTACCTGGCCGGATTCATTCTGGTAAAGGTAAACAGCTACTTCTCGATGCCTTGCCACAGCTCAGCCAGATTGCAGACATTTACTTATTAGGTAGCGGTAAAGACGGTGAGGACTTTTTTGGCATTTCCGGTGTGCATGTCATTTACCAATACCAAAAAGATGAACTGGCAGCGGAAGTCGCCAAGATTGCACCCGATGCAGCCTTGTTATTATCTAGCGTACCAGAAACCTGGAGTTATACCTTTTCAGAAATGTCCGCGCTTGGAATCCCGCTGATTGCGACCGACCTTGGAGCTTTCAAAGAAAGGCTGAATGAAGGTGAAAACGGCTGGCTAATCCAAGCAGATGCAGAAAGCCTGGTTAGCCAGATAACTATACTCGCAGAGAGACGGGGATTACTCACAGCAGTAGCCGAAAAACTCCACCAGCAATCAGCAACTACGCTTGAGGATATGTTGGAAAACTACCGCCCGTTTTTGGTAAACGCACGACAACTAGAGGCTCGCTCCAATTCTGCGCAGATTTCCGTGGCTGAACTACAAAATGATTTCCAGGCGATGAATACCAACCGTCTGATGGAATCTATTCAGACACTAACAGAGCAGGTAAAATTCAGCAAAACCGAGCTGCACAAGCGTGCCAACTGGGCTGATGGGATCAATGCTGAACTTCAACACACAACTATCGAAATTAAACGGCTAAATCAGGAATTGACTGAACGCGCTGAGTGGGCTGATAAAATCAACACACACTTGGCTGAAGCCGGAAAAGAAATCACGCGCATCAATCAAGAGCTTGTTGAGCGCACAAACTGGGCCCAAACTGAAATCAGCAATTGGCAAGAGCGCGCGCATAACTGGGAAGACCTACACAAACAAAAGGCAGAGACACTGTCACAGGTTTTAGGCAGTCGCTCTTGGAAATTAACCAAACCCCTACGGGCGGCCAGCCCGCTGGGGCGTAATTTAGTCGATATGCAAATCGAC
>JAKITM010000090.1 GCA_021648045.1 Lysobacterales bacterium | reverse complement strand
CCAATTATCTTACTATCAACGTCGAATGATGAAACTTGGATGGCTTTTTCCATGCGCTCTATAGGAACAAGAGTAATGGGGGCAGATACAATTAAATCTTGACTAACAACTTTGAATGAAAGCACCACCATAGCGATGCTTATTAAGACAAATGAGTGGTTTTTATACATGCGATTATTCCTTCAGAATTATGTTGATAATAACTTATTATTCGAAAGAGTTGAATAAACGGGGCTATTTAATTCAATTTCCTATAAGAGTCTATAAACATTGAAGGGTTATCCAAGCCTAAATAAATGGTATGAAATTCTCGATGATCCCAAGCGTTTCCAGCGTGAAGTTATTGACAAATGCCGATAACCGCCGCTTCTTCGGGCTCCTCTGTGCTGGCTTCTTCCGCACTGGTTTTTTCTACAAGCTCCGAAGCCAATAATTTTTCCAGGCGCTTTTTTAGTTTCGCATTATCAGGATTAACTTTGATAACAGCCCTCAGGTAATCTACCCGCTCGGAGGATGCTTGTGGAATCTGAATTCTTTGACCAGCGTAGATCGCCGTTGCCACACCACCTTGTAGTTCAAGAATACCCTTGTTCGCACCGTAATACTTGGCAATACCGGTATCATTAACAATCACCCGTTGGTCAAAGCGCGGCCAGACTATTCCATCAGTAGGCGTATGCCCAACGACCATTCTTTTGACTTTGTAGCGCTTGAGGACATTATCCAGAGTCTGGCTATAAACACCACTTTCATCTTCCTGGGCAAGTCCTCGGTACCATGTTGGCCCCAGTGGATCATCCACGATTGAGGGCTTATCAGCATCGTAGTCACTCAAGCCTTCATGCATTAACTTGGAAAGCGAGCGCAAACTGTAACGGCAAAACTTGGAACTGATACCGCCATGCAGATAAACAGTGTCATTAATGCGGATGGCTACCGGGTTCTTTAGCACCCATTTTCCATATTCACCATCGACTGCCCATGCCGCTCGGTGTTCTACCCAGCCCAGTGGTATTTTTTTCTCCCATTTACTGCGCGCAGCAGCCAGGTCCAGCGCGGCAAAGGCCTTCGCATCGAGTGACTGCACCATTTCAAGCTGCCGTTGCCATTGCAACTCCTGTAAATGTAGAGACTTAGAATTTGCAAATACAGCATATTCCTCAGCGTGCACATAGCGTAAATCACCACTGACATTCATCGCCTCATGGTTGCCGATGAGCATATGAATATGACCGCCTTTTTTGTTCGCCTGTTTCGATAGTTTAATGAGGTGATCAATGATCTTCCGACTATCTGGACCGCGGTCAGTGATGTCCCCGGTTTGCACCAGATGGGTTTTGCCTCCGATCCATTTACCCTTAGCATTTATCAAACCTGCCGACTGCATCACTTTAAAATATTGCTGATAATCACCATGCAGATCGCTGATGGCTATAACCCGATCCACCCCACTCCAGTGATAATCATTAAGTTTGGTTGCAGCCGACTGGGCTAGACCTGCCAGCATGAGCAAACAAACGCACAGGGTGGCGCGATATAAAATATTTTTGCACTTGGATTTAAACATTTTTCTTCTGCTCTCTATGTGATCTTTACGCCTTTGTGCCTTTTCGAGAATAATAGTTCACGGTCAGATTCAGTTCCGCGATTAGTCGGAATCTTTATTCTTACTAACCCAGCTTTTAATATTAGCTTCGAGCAGGCTCAATGGCACTGAACCCTTACCCAGGACTTCATCGTGAAAAGCCCGAACATCAAATTTATCACCCAACTCCGCGTTTAACTGCTAGCTAAGGCTTTTAACGGATTTTCCTTGCCGTGAACTAGCCAGTCTGGATACCAGTTTTTAAACATGGGTTTTAATAACATGGATGGTTTAAATGGCTTCCATTCACCTTCTGGCTGAGACAAGCGGTCCGCTAGTGCTACCAGCACCCGGGGGTTAAAACCCAGCCCTAAGTGGGCGCCGCCAACATGGATGTTTTCCACATCACTTCGATCAGAAAGCTCGACCGTGGACTGCCAGGCTACAATGCCATCACCACGGGTATATAAAGCGGTTGTTGGTACTGGCGGGGGTGTTGCCATGTGCTGAAGAAATTCATTGGGAATTTTTTCATAGGGTAAATCACTGATCATATTAAAAATCTGATGAATATTACTGGAACTGGGGTGGCCACGAAACGGGCTGCCCATGGTAATAACCTGACGCACAATATCCGGCATTTCACGCGCCAATTCGCGCGCATAAACACCACCAAGGCTCCAGCCTACCAAGCTTATTTTTTCACCGTAACGCTCGACCAATTCAAGAATTCGGTCGCGCATACCATCGTGTAGACCATGGCTATAACCCATGTTGTAACCAAGCTTCCAACGATGGGAGCGATAGCCAAGGTCAGCTAGGTATTTTCGTAGAGGACTGGTTGATTTAGAGCTTGCTAGAAAACCCGGCAATACCAGTACAGGATGATTATCGCCCTGTGGCAAAAACCGCTTTAAACCTAGCATTGGCAACATACTTGCGGCATCGTAGATCGCCCTGCCTTCCATCAACATAAGCAGCTTGGACGGTCGGTGGGAGTGATCTATTAGATCAGTTTCATCGCTATAATCAGCTTTCATCTGTGTTTTCCGGTGCCTTAGACTGCAGGCGGTTAATAGCATCAAGTGCCTGATCGAGGGCCAATCTGGCTGCGGCCAGAGGGTTGGAATCAAGCAGTTTTTCAGGCTCTTTGGCCTGTAAATTTATATCTGAATTGATATCCTCTACCTGCATATCCAGCTGCAACGCAGCAGTTTCCAATTCATCCAGAGATTGACCCAGGCAATCTGCCAAGAATTTTGGGTCGGGGATGATTTGTTCGCAGGAGCTTATACCAATGGATATTTTATCCTGATAGCTTAGCACAACCAGCAACAAGCCGAGCCCATCCAAAATGGGTGCCATTCCGTAAACGGTATCGATTTTCGCACCCGCTAGATAAAAGGGTACCGGCGGGCCGGGAACATTGGTAATGGTGACATTGAAAAAGGGTCGATGACGACCGCCAAGGCGGGTGCGGGTATACACACGAGCTGCAGCAGCGAGTGTTTCTGAGGGCACAAAGTCGGTTAATTCACTCGCTGGCATGGCGCTGGCGTGGACTTTAGAACGGCGGGTATTGGCATGTATATTTAATAAGCGTTTAAGCGGGTTACTGATATGGGTTTCCAGCCCAACCAGCATCGCTGATACCTGATTTCCGCTATCGTCTCCCGGGGTATCCTTACGCACCGAGATAGGCGCCATCGCCACCAGTTGTTTTTCGGGAAGTTGATTTTTTTCCAGTAAATAATGGCGTAATCCTCCGGCACAGACTGCCAAAACAACATCGTTAATGGTAGTCCCTGGCACCGCCTTACGAATCGCCTTAATCCGCCGAAAATCAAAATTCCTGCCCCAAAATGTTTTCGCAGAACTTAGCTGCTGATTAAATATGGTTTTTGGTGCGCTGAGTATTCTGGGAGGAGGATTTAACTGACGAAGGCCTTTATCGGTATACACCCGGGCCGCACCGAGCACGGTTTTTCCGACAAATCCCGGTAAACTCAGAGCTTTTCGGGCAGCTCCCGACCAGGCCTCAGTAATCACCCCCCAACTGGATGGAGTTTCTTCCGCCTGCCAGTTGTCTTTGCCTTTCAACTGGCGAATCTCCGGGCTAAGATCCATCAAACAGGACATCATCTCGCCCCCGGCTTTGCCGTCTACTGCTGCGTGATGCACTTTGGTAATCAGTGCGAATGAGCCTTTGGAAACGCCTTCAATGGTGTCGAGACCTTCTACAAAGACCATTTCCCACAGCGGTCGGGAGCGATCCAGTACCTCACTCCAATTTTTGGCGGCCAATTGCATCAGCTCATCCATCCCACCGGGTTTAGCCAGGGTTTTTCTGGGCAAGTGAGATTTCAAGTTAAAATCCGGGTCGCGAACCCAGTAAGGGAAAGACATTGCCCAGGGAACCTCCACCAGGCGCTCACGAAAGACCTTAGAGCCCCTGAGCCGATCGCCCACCAGCTTATGCCAGCTTTTGTATGAAAACCCCGCAGGCGCGTTTTTAGCGTCAATAATATACACAGCCCCAATAGCCATTGGGCTGTGTTCACTTTCGAGATAGATAAAAGTTGCATCCAGGGCAGATAAAACCTGCATATTAGCTCCTACTGCTAATTACGACCTTGCATTACAACCTTATGCCGCGGACAAGTCAAATGCGTAATCACGGTGTTTTTTATTATGTGTCGGTAATAATTCCAGCACCTTCCAAATATTGTTTCAGTGGCTCAAGCTCGGCGGCGAAATGTTTCCACTTATTAACTGAACGGAGATGCATTTTTTCACGCACCTGAAGGGTACTGGCTGTGGCACTAGTAGCCGGGTTTTTTTCAAAATTTAAGCAGGCTGATTCGAATTCCAGCCCCAACTTATCTAGCAACAAGCGGGTTTGGTTTTCCTGATCGCTGACCAAAAATTCATAATCAACTTCAATTAAACGCTCACCCAGTAGAGCTTGCCAATGGCGCCGTAAACGCTCTTGGGCAACAAAATACTGCCCAAGGTTATCGAGTGAATAGGCGAACTTGAAAAATGACTGTTTATACATCGCAAAACAGGCATCCATCGGGTTGCGCCTGAGATAAACAATCCGGGCGTTTGGAAATGCTTTGGCGATAAAGCCAAGGTATAAAAAATTATATGGATACTTATCAATGAACAGCGGCCGGTCGCTGAGTCGATAAGCCACATCGGCCATGTACTTTTGCGCGATTTGGCGAATGTTCTTTTTAGCGGCTTTCTCGATTATCAGCTCGTTCACATCACCGATACCCCCAGCCCCACCGGCATGACGAATGGCCAGTTGCATAAAAAAGGTCTCATCGGCACTCTCTACCTGAGAATGGCTGGAAATAATTCGTTCCGTCAAGGTTGTCCCTGTGCGCGGTAAACCAACTATAAAGATGGGCGTTTTCGCCGGCTGGCTGGAAGCTCGGGGTTCAGGGCCGTTGGCGAGCCATTCTACATTACACACCTTAATAATCTTATCGATCACCGCGATATCATCAGCGACATCATAGTCTGCCACTTTCAATACTGCATCGCCTGCCAGCTTGTAATATTGAAAAGACTCCTGCCAGCGCCCTAGATCTTCAAGTTCTTTGCCAATGGCGTAGTACAAAAATATATTTTTTTCAGCCGATAATCCGGTTTGCTGCAGAATTTCTTGCATCTGTTGTAAGTGAACTGAATCTTTAGCGGTTTCAAGCTTAGACAGTTCATAGTGGTTTTTTTGGTGTTGCGGGTATTTTTGCAATAATTCCCGATACAGAGCTTTGGCGTCACTGACTTTGCCTGAAAGCACACTACAGGCGGCCAAATTCGCGCGAAACATACCTACGCCAGGTTGTAACTGATTGGCTTGTTGGAATAAAGGTAAGGCTCGGGCATGTAAACCGAGAGCGGAGAAAATTCTGGCGGCCATATCAAGGTATAGCGGGCTATTGGTAAGCAGCTGTTGGTAACGATTAATCAATGCAAAAGCCTCACTATGGCGTTGTGAGAGCAGATATTGGTCCGCCAGCTCTATGCCTGCATCATATCGACCTGAATTCAGGCTCAGGGCTTTATTAAACGCCTGAATTGCAGGTTTGGTTCGGCCCTTGCCTTTTTCTGCCAGGCCGCTGAGGAAATAAGCTTCTGGTTCTTTTTTATTCTGTTTCTGGATTTTATTGGCGAAAGCGGCAACACTCACCCAGTCGCGCCGTTGTACAGCCGCACGGGCAGCCCGGCTCAGTTGTGTCAGCTGGTCATTTTGCATACGGCTTATTCTATGCCCCTAAGTGCCTCTGTTATGACCATCATAGTGATTTATTCAACTTTAATGCCGGCATTTTCGAGCTGTGTTTTTAAGGCTTGTAACTGTTCGCGGAATTGGATCCACCGCTGGATTGACCGACTGTGTGTTTTTTCACGAATTTGCACAGAACTAGCAGTAGTGCTGGGTGCGGTATTTTTATCAAAATTCAGACAGCCTTGTTCAAACTCTAGGCCCAGCTTATCTAGCAGAATACGCGTTTGGTTTTCAGTATCGCTAACCAGTGACTCATACTCCACTTCGATCAGGCGATCTTTTAGAACTTCCTGCCAATGCTCATGCAAGCGTTTATAAGCCAAATAATATTTGCCGAGATCATCCAGCGAATAGGAAAACTTATAAGCCCAAGTGAAAACCTGTTTATACATAGAAAAACAAGTATCCATCGGATTTCTATTCAGGTGGATAATACGCGCATTCGGCCAAGCTTTGGCAATAAAACCAAGAAACAGGAAGTTAAATGGCAGCTTGTCGATAAAGAATGCTGATTCACCCAGTCGGTAGTCTAGTTCCCCAAGGTATCCGGCAGAAATTAATTCGGGATCAATCTGTGCCACCGCCGCAATGATTTCCGGGTTCATATGTTCGATGGTTTGCACCCGGCTTTCGCCGCGCAATACCTTTTGCAGAAACTGTGTTTCACCAACACTTTCCACCTGCGAATGGCTGGAAACAATGCGCTCGGCCAGAGTTGTACCCGTTCGCGGCAAACCAACGATAAATATTGGTGATTGGTTAGAACGCTTAGTGGCTGACTTTATTGTGTTATTGCTAAGCCAGTCTGCGTCACAAACCTCAATCACTTTATCAATCATCGCTATGTCGGTAGCGACATCATAGTTGGCCACGCTACAGACCGCATCGCCTGCCTTTTGATAATAACTAAACGCTTGCTGCCAGTTTTCGAGATCTTCAAATTCTTTACCTAGCGCGTAGTACATAAAGATATTTTTACTTGGCTCAGCATCCGAATTTTGCAAAACTTTTTGCATTTGTGAAATATGTGTCTGATCCTGTGCTTTTGCTAAACGCGCCAGATCGTAGTGATTTCTCTGGTGATTAGGGAAACGCTCAAGCAAGGTTTTATAAATTTCTCTCGACTCGTCAATTTTTCCGAGATAAACCCCACAGGCCGCAAGGTTGGCCTGAAACAGATCAACACCAGCTTGTAACTGATTGGCTTTCACAAACAGGGGCCAAGCCTTTTCGGGCAGACCTATCTCGGTGTAAACGCTACCTGCCAAATCTAAATACATAGGGCTGTTATCGAGTTTATCCACATATTGGGATAGCAGCTGTGAAACCTCAGTGTTTCGTCTTGCGACTGAGTATTGATTCGCCAACTCGATGGCCGCATCGTAACGGCGCGTATCTAGTTGCAGCGCCTTTTCAAACGCCTGGATCGCCCTTAGCGTTCGATTAGAGACCCTTTCAACTAGACCTGACAGAAAATAGCCCTCCGCACTGTCAGCATTTTGTTGCAAAATTGAGGTAGCGCAGGCAGCCACGGTTTCCCAGTCTTGGGAACGCACGGCTCTGCGGGCTATTTCGCTCATTTGTGAGGTATTAATTGACATTTTATATAGGTATATTACGCAAGCAAAAAATGTTGAGAGTATTATTATCGAATTGTGATTGTTATACTACCTTTTTTCTCCAAGACTCTCCCTACAAATGAATAAACAGACTGAAAATCAGGCACAACAAAACAGTTGGGATACCTATTGGCAGGGATCTGCTGATGCAACAGCCTTAACTGCTGGCGGTGCCAACCACCCGGCAATCCACGGTTTCTGGGATAATTTTTTTCGTCAATTAAAGCAAACTGAACAAACCCCGAAAATACTCGATATTGCCAGTGGTAACGGTGCAGTATTAGAACGCGCACTAGCAGCATACACAAATCAACTTGAGCTGACTTCTTTGGATATATCCCCGGCTGCAATATCCAATATAAAACGACGCTTTCCTGCAGTTATTGGACTGGTCGCTGATGCTGCCAAAATCCCTTTGGAGGGTGCTGCATTTGATGTCGTAACTAGTCAGTTCGGGCTTGAGTATGCCGGCAAGGATGCCATCTATGAAGCCGCTAGATTGGTGAAAAACGGTGGCCAATTGGTACTCTTGTTGCACACTGAGAAAGGCAGTATTCATGAGGAGTGCCGCCAGAGTCTGGATGCTATAGAACGGGTGCAGGCGAGTAATTTTATTGCAGCAGCAAGAGCTATGTTTGATGCAGGCTTTAAGGCGGTTCGCGGAGCAGATCGCAGCCCTTATGATAAAGCCGCTGAGAAACTTACGCCTTCACTGACTGTGCTCGAAGGCATAATGCAAGAGTATGGTCAACAGGTTGCCGCTGATACTATTTTCCGTCTGTACAATGATGTAGCGAATATTCATCAAAGAATCCAGCATTATGAGCCAGGTGAAGTTCTTAACTGGTTAACAACCATGGATTCAGAATTGGAAGCTTATGCAGGTCGAATGAAAAGCATGCTTCAATCAGCTTTAAATACAGATAGCTTTAAATTAGCCTGTGATGGCTTGACCGACAGGGGTTTCAGCATTTCCCAGGCCGAAGCACTTAACATTCAAGCTCAGGAATTTCCAATGGCCTGGCAATTGATTGCAACTAAGCAACATTAATTTTACTACTTAGGTTCTACTATGAACGAGAAAACGAAACAAGCCGGTCGTAAAGAGCTGGATGCTTGGATTAAAAAAAACCTCAATGCCGCCGTGCATAAGCTCATGGCACGCGGTAGCATCGATAGTCTAGTGGTTGAAGGAAAAGCTGCCTGGGTGCTACCTTTTCAGGTGCTCATAGGTAAAATTCGAGCTAAAGATCAATCCGGTGATTTTGAATGGTTTATTTGTGGTGAACTACCCACCGATTATCTTGAATCTGCTGTGGCAGAAACACCGAGAGAAATCGCCCGTCATTTTGCCATGAAGTGGCAATTAAACGCGTCCCGTTTTTTAAGTGAAAACCCTGAGCAGAACTCCACTCAAATAACCCAGGATACCGTAGCTAAAAACCTTATACGAAATGCTGAGGATTTGTATTCACTAGCAGAAGACGACCGCCTCTGGCTAGAGCAGAAAACAAAGCATTAATGCCGAGAGCATAAGGTAATAACCAAATAATATCTCAACAGGATATACACATGATCAATCCAGACTTAGACATCGACAGCCTTGCTAATACATACAAGCTTGATAAACGCTTAGTCATAAAGAATTTTTTGAAACCTGATGTTGCTGATCGCGTGCGTGCTGCTTGCCAGAGTTCTGTTCCTTTCAGTGTCCATTATGTTATTGATGATAAATACCAGAGCAAGTCCCCGGCTGAAATAAACAAAATGAGCGCTCGGGAAAAACAAACAATCCATGACAGAGTGAGTGCTTCGGCAAGCCAGGGGGTTGGATTTTTATATGATGGTTATCTTCGTAGTCGGGCTGAAAAGACCTCCGCTACTACGGCTGTTAAAGAACTAGA
>JAKITM010000089.1 GCA_021648045.1 Lysobacterales bacterium | reverse complement strand
TTTTTTGTCTTGTCGTTGGGCGGTGAAAAACGGTAGGTCAATGCTGGCGGTAATAGCAAACATGCTTTCGCGGTTGCTACCGTCGGGATTCTCGCCAAAGCGTTCGCGGTATTCTCCACCTAGGCTCCAGGCAGGCTTGTATTGTGCCCGGGCAATTTCAACATTTCTTTCCTGAGCTTCGAGTTGGGCTGATTTTTGTTTTAATACTGGGTGTTCAGTCAAGCGCTCAGCAATGGCTTCTAAATCATCGGGTACTGCAAGTTCAGGGTTACTTGCGGGTAGCGGGAGTTGTGCGTCTCCTCCAACCCAGCGCATCAGCCTGCCGCGCTGACCTCGTTCCGCTCTGCGAGCATTAAGCAGGCGGTCATCGAGGCGGGATAATTCAAGATCAGCGCGCAGAACATCCTGCTGAATAGCACGACCGGATGCATACTGTCCCTCGGTAATATTAACCAGCTGTTTGAATAGGTCACGATTTTCTGCAATAACAAGCTGTGCCGATTGCTGATACCAGATATCCAGCCAGATTTCACGCACAGTGCGCAATAAAGTCCGGGCATCAACTTCCGCTGTGGCATTTTCAGCATTGCTCAACCATTGGTCCCGCAGCGTTTTTAACTCACGGGTATTGCCGCTGGGGAATTGCTGCATTATGCCAATACGAAATTGGGTTGTGGGGTTCTTCTGGATATCGAAATCATCAATAGGTACATTGATTAGGCCGAGTCGAAGCTGGGGGTCTTTTAATTGCCCACTGGCAACGCTTTGTTCAGCAAATGCGCGGGCGCGAGCCAGTGCTGCTGCAGTTTTGGGATCGCTGAGCAGGGCCAGTCGTTCGGCTTTAGCCAAGCTCAGGGTTGCTTCAGGATCTGCTGATTCTGTTTGTGCAAAAGTCCCCTGGGAAACTGCCATAGTTAGCACAGTAAATATTAATACTTCTTTTAGTAAACGAGTCACTAGATACTCCGTCAATTTTCAACATAACCAATAAGCTGCCAGATACAGGCAGAATAACTTATAGCAGGGTTGTTAGACGGGTGGTTTTGTAGGGGGAGGTGGTGGCAGGTCAGGCAGTTGTCTGTTTGCTATCAGGAAGATAGCCGACGGACTGGAAAAACTCATCAGAAAACTCGGCAACAATAAACTGCTTAAATGGATACAGTTACCGCAATTGCCATCCATTGCCTCACAGCCATCCTTACAGCTACTGCCTTCACAGCAGTCGCTTTCGCAGCTGATTTCCACCTGGTTTGTAGCGCCTATGGATGTTTCTGTTTGAGTCTCCATGGGCATCTGCATCATGGAATGATCAACGCTTAGCACTAAATTTTGGCTTGCAGGCATGGCCATCACGCTCTGAAAAGAGGTGAGGAGTATGGCTAAAGCCATAAAAAACCTGATTGTTTGCCAAGGTTTATTCATATAAAATCAGAGTGTTAGTGGTGATCCTTGTTTCTGATAATTATTTGGTGAAACAATTACCAAACTAATTATATTCCAGAGTCTTATTATATTGTATAACTCCGAGTGAAATATTTATAATTAGTTCAATTAATTGCACTAATTCAATTTGTTTATTCCAGCGGGGTGTTTTTAATTGGTATTTGAAATTGATTATAGTCATACTTTGACAAGTTTTTACTATAAAGCTTAAATAAAGCGTGAGTTCATAAAAACCCCTGTGATTCCATCATCGCAGGCTTATTCAGAGGGTACAGGCATGACGGTTCGCCAATATTTTTTCTTGCTGCTTATTATTTTTCCACTGCTGACTATTGGCCTAAGTTTAATTTGGCCGCCTATTAACTGGTTGTTTGCATTAATAATACCAATATCTTTGCTGGGGATTTTCGATGTCTTCCAGAAGAAACATTCAATCCGCTGGATTTATCCGGTTATTGGTCGATTTCGGTATATGTTCGAGTTTATCCGCCCAGAAATTCAACAGTATTTTGTTGAGTCCGACATCGATGGCAGGCCTGTCAGTAGAGAGTTTCGTTCCTTAATTTATCAACGCGCAAAGGGTGACCGAGATACTCGACCCTTCGGCACCATTTTTGATGTTAATCGTGATGGTTACGAATGGATTAATCATTCGCTGGCGCCAAAAGCAGTCAGTAACCCTAACCCGAGAATTAAATTCGGTGGCCCGGATTGTAGCCGCCCCTATTCAGCATCGCCGCTGAATATTTCGGCTTTGAGCTTTGGTTCCCTGAGTAAAAATGCCATTATGGCTTTGAACAAAGGCGCAAAAGCTGGTGGTTTTGCCCACAATACCGGTGAGGGTGGGCTTAGTCCCTATCATCTCAAATACGGTGGCGATATTATCTGGCAAATTGGTACGGGTTATTTCGGCTGTCGGGATAGCGATGGGAACTTCGATGAGGATATATTTCAACGCTATGCCTGCAAAGATGAAGTGAAAATGATTGAAATCAAGTTATCTCAAGGTGCCAAGCCGGGCCACGGAGGTATTTTACCGGCGGTTAAGCTAACTCAGGAAATTGCTGAAATCAGGCATGTGCCGATGGGGCATGATGTTATTTCGCCCGCTGCACATACGGTATTTTCCAGCCCGCAGGGACTGCTGGATTTCGTTGCCCGCCTGCGGCGTTTATCAGGTGGTAAGCCGGTGGGTTTTAAGCTTTGTATAGGGCAGCCAAAGGAATTCTTGGGGATTTGCAAGGCGATGCTCGAAAGCGGCATCACCCCGGATTTTATTACCGTAGACGGTGGTGAAGGTGGCACCGGTGCTGCGCCAACGGAGATGACGAATTCTGTAGGCACGCCATTGCGGGATGCCTTAATTTTTGTAAATAGGGCTTTGCTTGGTATTGGTCTTAGAGACAAGATTCGCATTATTGCATCTGGCAAGATTTTTTCAGCATTTCATTTATTGCGAATTATCGCCCTTGGTGCTGATAGCGTAAATTCTGCCCGCGGGATGATGTTTGCCCTTGGCTGCATTCAGTCGCGTGCCTGTAATACTGATAACTGCCCAACCGGGGTGGCAACTCAGAATCCGGCCAGGTACAAGGCGCTGGATGTTGAGGATAAAGCCCGTAGGGTTGCTAACTTTCAACGCGAGACCATTCATAATCTGATGGAATTACTTGCCGGTGCTGGGCTTGATAATTTGCAACAGTTAAGGCCCGAACATATCAATCGCAGGGTAAAAGGCACCGAGATTAAGACTTATAAACAACTTTACCCGCATATATCAGACGGCTGCTTGTTAGAGGCTGATTCTATTCCGGAAAATTGGCGGGAGGTTTGGCAATTAGCGCGGCCGGACCAGTGGTAATAGGCACAAACCATTACTGCTTGTAACTGCAGAAGAATTTTTCAAGCGACTCCATCGCCTGCTCTAATTCATCTAAATGCGGTAGGAACACCATCCGGAAATGATCACTATTCGGCCAATTAAAGGCGGAGCCGTGGACGATAAGTATTTGCTCCTGCTTTAGTAGGTCGAGGACCATTTTTTCGTCATCTTTAATATTGAATTTTTGCGGGTCCATCTTGGGAAACAGATACATTGCACCTTCCGGTTTCACGCAACTGATGCCAGGAATAGCGGTAAGCCGTTCATAGGCCGCATTGCGTTGTTCATATAAACGCCCACCGGGAATGATCAGTTCGTTAATGCTTTGGTAACCGCCGAGGGCGGTCTGAATGGCATGTTGCCCCGGCACATTCGAACACAGGCGCATAGATGCCAGCAATTCGATGCCTTCGATATAATCTTGTGCAGATTTTTTATTGCCACTGATCACCATCCACCCAGCCCGGAAACCCGCTACCCGGTAGGCTTTTGATAAGCCATTAAATGTGACACAAAGGATGTCATCGGCCAGTGATGCAGTGGAATAATGCACAGCATCGTCGTACAGAATTTTGTCATATATTTCATCTGAATAGACAATTAGGTCGTGCTTACGGGCAAGCTCTACAATGCCTTCCAGAATTTCTTTAGGATAAACAGCCCCAGTTGGATTGTTTGGGTTAATTAAAACTATGCCGCGGGTTTTATCCGTAATTTTAGATGCAATATCTTCAATGTCGGGATACCAAGCTGAAGCTTCATCACATAAATAGTGTACCGGCTTGCCCCCAGATAAACTCACAGCGGCTGTCCACAAAGGGTAGTCCGGTGCCGGGATTAACATTTCATCGCCATCATTGAGCAAGGCCTGCATTGCCATAACAATCAGTTCGCTAACGCCGTTACCCAGATAAATATCATTGATTTCAACATCAGCAATATGTTTTTCCTGGCAATAGTGCATGACCGCCTTGCGTGCAGAAAAAAGGCCTCTTGAATCACTGTATCCCTGAGACACAGGGATGTTATGAATCATGTCGCTGACTATCTCTTGCGGTGCCTCAAAGCCAAACGGTGCCGGGTTGCCGAGGTTCAGTTTGAGGATTTGATAGCCGTCTTCTTCGAGTCGGCGGGCTTCTCGGTGCACGGGGCCGCGAATGTCATAACAAACGGAATCGAGTTTTTGTGATTTTTTAATCTTGCTCATGGTTATTATATTTGTCAGGCAATTTGGGGGCTTTATAGGCGGCTTTGAGTATATCCCACCTAAGTTACTGTAGGCAGTCCGGTCGTAACAGTCAACTTTTGCGTGACAGAGGGATAGTCTCAATATAAGCGCGGGCGTTTTTAACTGTCTAGGGCAGGTATTTATTATGAAAAAACTGCGCTTTGTAACGGTATTTCCGTAGAATGATTGTATGGAAATACAAACCGACGATCTTGCTCCCTATTACCGATTGGATCCGGACACGATTCTACATGCTGTAGAGTCACTGGGGCTGGTTTGTGACGGCCGCTTACTGGCGCTAAATAGTTATGAAAATCGGGTTTATCAGGTCGGGCTAGAGGATGAGAATCCGTTAATTGCAAAGTTTTACCGCCCTGGACGATGGTCTGATGAGCAAATACTGGAAGAACACAGCTTTGCTCTTGAACTGGCCGGGGCAGAAATACCCCTGATACCACCGCTGGAAGTAAACGCAAAAACGCTGCATAGTTTTGATGGCTTTCGCTTTGCTTTGTTCACTCGCCGTGGCGGCCATGCTCCGGAGCTGGATCAGCAAGAAACCCGCATTTGGCTGGGGCGATTACTTGGGCGAATTCATGCAGTGGGCGCAGCTAGTGATTTCACCACCCGACCGCTTCTAAACATCGACAACTTTGGTCGGAAACCCATCAATACCTTAAAGAATGGCGAATGGTTGCCAGCTCATCTGGAGACGGCTTTTTCGAGTTTGGCAGATGATTTATTGGTATCAATCGAGGCCAGTTTTGAACGCGCAGGTAATTTTACCGGCATTCGCCTGCACGGGGATTGCCACCCGGGAAATATTTTATGGCGGGACGGGCCATTTTTTGTTGATCTGGATGATTGTAGATCAGGCCCAGCAGTACAAGACCTATGGATGCTGTTATCGGGTGAGTCGCACGAAATGGCGGCGCAGATGAAGGATGTTCTGGATGGATACCGGCAGTTTCATCATTTCAATATGCAGGAACTTCAACTGATAGAGGCATTGCGAACCCTGCGCATGTTGCACCATGCGGCCTGGTTGGCAAAACGATGGCAGGATCCGGCATTTCCAATTGCATTTCCCTGGTTTGGTGAACCGCGCTATTGGGAAGACTTGATTTTAAGTTTGCGCGAACAACTGGGAAGGATGCAGGAACCGGCAATTCAACTGCCGGTTGAATATTAAGCCTTACTCGCAGTTGAGCACAAATCTGACTTTAATGGTAAACAGCGAAGTTTTGCTACTCAAGTTGGGTGTTTCAACTACACCTATCTGAATTTCACGCTCTACTATCAACGGCTCATCGTTAGCACTAGGGCATTGTAAGCTCAGATCGATATTTTTTTTGCCGACATCGTTTTTAAAGATATCCACTTCTGTGGCTTCGGCTAAGATTTTAATTTTCACAGGTTTGCCGCAGTCACCGGCTGGAATTTTGATGCTTTGTAGTGGCCCGGGTGGGTTCTGGATAGTATCGGCAGGGAAGGTATGCTCAGGTACGGAGATTATTGCTTCGCCCTTCAAACCTTCATTATAGACTTTGGCTTCAACCCAGTATTTCCAGTCATCACCGATTGGGCCGGTATGGTTTTCTTCAACTATTGAAAATGTGATAATGCCCTGCATTCCTGTCTCCTGTACCTTTCGTGTTTCGCCAGCGAGCTTTTATTAAAATAAACGCGAATTTATAAGAGGTACAATAGCACAATTAATGTTGTTGCTAAAACATAGAGAAAATACAATACGAGTATGAAATATAGATATAACTATTCTGGACTTGACCGCCTGTTGAAGCTTGCTCCTATTGCGCTGGTTTTTTTTCTATCTGCCTGCGCAACGCCATTGCAGCAACAAGACCAAATAAAAAGTTTTGCCAGTCCAGTGGCATTAGCAGGTTGGAGTGCTCTGGATAACAATCTGCCTGATGCGGTTAATCGCAGCTGGTTTGATCCACAAGCCTCGGGCCCCTATGCTTTAAGTTGGCGTCTGGCGATGATTGATACAGCCCAAGTCTCCATTGATGCACAGTATTTTCTCTGGGAAGAAGATGCGGTGGGTTCATTATTGCTGGACCGCCTTATTCAGGCAGCTGATCGTGGGGTAAGGGTGCGCTTACTGGTGGATGATAGTTTCCTGCCGGGTGAAGACAATATGATGCTGGCTGCGGATGCCCATCCCAACCTTGAAATGCGTATATTTAACCCGTTTCAAAAACGCTCGGGGCATATGTTGGTAAGGTTTGTGGAAAACCTTAATGACTACGCTCGAATCAATCACCGCATGCACAATAAATTACTGATAGCTGATGGCAAAGTCGCGGTAGTTGGCGGGCGAAATATTGCCGATGAGTATTTCGGATTTAATAAGGCAATGAACTTTCGTGACTTTGATTTAATGGTCGCCGGAAAAATTATCCCGGATATCTCCGCCAGTTATGATAGCTACTGGAATTCTGGGTGGGCCTTCCCGGTTTCACAGATTGATAGGTTTTCTTACCCAACTATTGAGCTGGACGAGTTACGCACGGAATTACGCGCTAATGCCAGCGTTCTTGAAAATTGGTTACGGCCAGGCAATATGGATGCGCGTAACTGGTCATCAGAATGGTCTGAAGTTGCTGCTGGCATGATTCCAGGTGACGCTGTATTGCTCCAGGATGACCCCAATGTAAGTTCAAGCAACCTCCCGATACAGGCCGCTGAGCAAATCGTTCAGCGATTAAGGCAAGCGCAAACGGATGTTTTTAGCCTAAGCGCATATCTTATTCCCTCAGCTGAAATGATTAATGTTGTGGATGAGCTAACAAGTCGGGGAGTCAGAGTCAGGGCGTTGACAAATTCACTGGCTTCTAATAATCATGTAGCAGCCCATTCGGCGTACCGAAAACATCGCCGAGAAATGCTGGAGGCTGGGGTAGACTTGCATGAGCTGCGGCCGGATGCACAGATGCGTAGTCAATTTGAAGCTCAGGGGTTTACAGCTGAGCATATTGGTTTGCATGCTAAGTTGCTGGTACTGGATAAGCAGTTGCTTTTTGTCGGTACTATTAATGCAGACCCTCGTTCCATGCGTTTAAACACTGAAGTCAGTCTTATTATCGACAGCCCGGTGCTGGGTGAGGTGGTCACAGAGTTATTTTCATCAGACTTTGAGGGAGAAAATAGCTGGCAGCTTAGTCTAGATGAAAACAGTAAAATAAACTGGCGTTCCAGCGAGGGACTACTAAAACACCAACCGGCAAAGAACATTTGGGATCGGGTAGGTGACTTTTTTTATGGTGTTTTACCGATAGAAGAGCAGCTGTAAATCTGGCTACTAGGGATGAATAGCGTATAGTGCTTTGCTTGCCATTAAATAACTTGTTTGCTGAATTATTAATTAGTTCTAATTCAACGGTGCATTATTATTAAGTATGAAAAACAACTGAAGCAGATTCGAATATAAAAAACAAACTATTATGCCAGCTGGTAAATTGGGGACTGTACTAATAATAACTTAACTTAGCGCCATTCGGATCTGTCTCCAGGCCGTGACAAGTAGCGTGCAGGGTAGGGAGTTCATCGCTACTGCTTTTATATATGGATTGTTGACATAATAATTTGTGAGGATTTGCTATTAAACCTTGAATGTTTTGCTTAATTGATCCAGAAAAACATATCCCGCCGCAATTCTGCCTATTTAAGCCAGCTAAGCCTCTGCAAAGCCAATATCAAAGGCTTACATCAAGCCCACAAGCACATATCACCTACTTATACAGCGAGTATTCTGTATAACTATGGTTTTTATGGATTCAACAACGGAAATTTACTTGCAAATCAAAGGTATTGATAGCAAGATGTGGATAATTAGATTTTTTATACGGAAATATGGCTTGATATTCAGGTTTGGCTGTATAAATTAAAGTTATATGACTACCCGGTCACCAGGGTAAAAGTCTTATAAAGATTTCATAATAAATCCTACAGAAAAGAAAAGAGAAATCCGATTTTCGTAGCACCGAATTTATGGTATAAAAGTAACTGTAAGCCAGTCCTTACAGTTACTTTTATACCACTAATGCTCGTGCAATTTGCAATTTTGGCGGTACTATTTTGGGGTATAGGTTCGTGAATATTAGCTCAATTAAACTGCAAACAGCGGCCAATCATACAAGGCGTTCCACTGGCCGCGTTTAGGTCTGGGGCGCGATTTCGCGGAAAGTGCAATCATGCGCGCCAGTAAACTCAATCGTTATATCTTTAGGAGAAACATTCAGTGAATCAACAATTCAACTTCATAATATTAAGGATGAGGATTGAAATCTCTGGTGTAAAGGCAGATCTTAGAAAGCTTTTCAAGTTATTGGAAAACGATGTTGAAAGAAGTCTAAAGCTAACTAGTTTTGAAGGATTTATCGACAAAAACAGTAAAAACACATGGTGGGGCTTTAATAATACAAAGTGGCGCGAGAGGGAAGATTATAAATACAACAATGGAAAAATAAGTAATATTGATTTTTTAGAAGATGTTTTATCGTACGATTTTTTAGGTAAATATCTCATAATTAAAATATCAATACTTAACTGCGACGCAGATCGTCATGTTGAATTTGTGCCATTAATATATTTCTTTATGGGCAATTATGGAGACTATACAGAATTGAAAGTCTATAACTCCGCCATTACAGACAGAAATAAAGTAATTTTTAATTTTGAAGACACTATTGTTTCGGGAGATACTAAATCATATTTAGATGAAAACTCATGGGATTTTAAAAAAGAAAAGTTACTAACGAATACTAAATATAAATATTGATATAACAAACCGTTAAACCAGATCGGCGCAAAAAACGCACCTCACGGTTAACTCAAATGTTAGGGCAAATTAAAATTGATCGTAATGCCCGCCAATAGCAAAGATATAAATGTAGTCACTAGTGTCCCGTTAAGAACGTAAAAAAACAGGCCTGAATCCCTTTGTTTTGTTACAATAGAATCACCACAACTCATTGTAAAACAACAAGGAAACAGGCCATGGCTCATTATAACACTGTGTTC
>JAKITM010000088.1 GCA_021648045.1 Lysobacterales bacterium | reverse complement strand
GCTATGTGTTTACTGAACTGCCAAAAGCAGAAACCGTGGAAGCCATCGAGGCATTGCTACCGGGCAATATCAACATGGATCAGATCAGGGGCGGATGAGCAAGGGCGGTGTTTATTAACCGCTTACATATCAACTACTACTTTAAAGTTCGTTGTGTTAATGAAAAACCTGAGTCTTGTTTCTATGGAAAAATATACGGCCACTTTCAGATTTCCAAAGCGTCAGCATCATTTAGTTACTATCTAAACCCTGTAAGGGGTAATGCAAATGTTGAATTTGACCCCAAGAAAAATCTATTTATTAACCTAGAAAACAAAATATTACAACCTTGAAGGCTAAACTCACTTTTTTTGTGCTTTTTGTACTGCTCAATATGACGAGTATTTCGGTGGTATGCAAACAATCGGTTTCTATAAATGATTAAAATATTAAAATGCTTATTGCTTACAACCTTTCTCTCAGTATTACCTATTACTGTTGTTGCTTCTCCTACAGCAAAAATTACTATCTTAGTTGTAGATAATAACGATATACCAATTGAAAATGCCACAATGTCATTTTCTTTTTCAAGAACTCTAGAAGCTGTAACAGGTGAAAAGGGAGAGGTTACAATTAAGAGAAAACTTAAGCATAAAATAATTAGAAGTTATGTGCAAATAGATAAAAACGCTAAGGAACTAAGTGAATCAGTTTATATTAAGGTAAATGCGAAGGGCTTCTATGAAACAGCTTATAGATATAATGGTTTCCTATCAAAGAAGGGCGCTTGGGGCTTTAGAAAATGGGAACCTTGGAATCTAAAATTAAAGATAGTTTTAAAAAAGAAATTGAATCCAATCCCTATGTATGCATATTATGTTGACCGTTTTCATATACCTTATAAAGGAGATGAAAACGGTTATGTAGGCTTCGATCTTATGAAGCATGACTGGGTTCATCCAGCGGGTAACGGTATTGTTGCAGACCTCCTGTTTAAAATAGATAAACTTGATAATAGCTTAGGGGAATTATCTGTTGGTGTCTCTAATTCAGGGGATGGTATTAAACATTTTTTCACTCCTAGATTTTTGGGGAGTATATTACGATCCGATTATCACGCTCCTGAAGATGGTTATAAAAACAAAGTGACTAGAAAAAGCTCTACATATGTAGAAAGCCCTTATTATAAAAATAACGATGGTCCTTTGAATAATTATTATTTTAGGATTCGTTGTTTGAATAATAAATCTGAATCATGTTTTTACGGGAAAATACGTGGAGGTTTTTATTTTGCTGAAGATTGGATAACTTTTAATTACTACCTCAACCCTTCAATCGGTGACAAAAATGTTGAGTTTGATGTTAATAAAAACTTATTTAAGAGTTCAAGAAGACCTAGTCCATAGTCACCACGAATTGTTAAATACACTAATTTTCGAATAGTTAAGGAAAAATAATGAGTTTTTTCATGAAACATCTAATTCTATTGGTTTTTCTTATCGTTTCATCAATCACAGCTTATGCTGAACCAACTGCAAAAGTAACAATTGTAGTAGTTGATGTGAAAGGTGTACCAATTAAAAATGCTAGTGCTGGCGTTGTTTTTGCCCCTGAAAATTTTAAGGAAGGCTTAACTGATAGAAATGGACTTTTTCAAGTTAGTGGTAGACATGAAAGTCGGGTGTATGTCCCTATCGGCTATAAAATATACTATTTTGCAAGTGCCGAAGGTTACTATAGTAGTAAGAGCCATGTTTATGATTACTTTTCCACATTCAAAGGCATTAGGGGGTCTAGAACTTGGGAACCTTGGAATCCTAGATTAAAAATTACATTAAAAAAGAAAATTGACCCTATCCCTATGTATGCATATTTTGCTGATTGGATAAAAGTCGCCAAACAGGATGAATTTTTGGGTTACGATTTAGTAAAGCACGATTGGGTGCCGCCATATGGTCATGGGGTGATATCGGATTTTATATTCAAGATAGAAAAAAACACCTCTAAGAGCAATGAGGTAGAAGAAAGGCTTTCAATTACCTTCTCTAATAAAGATGATGGATTACAAGATTTTTTCTTTAAAGAAGAAAGAATGCCACGGTCAATATATAAAGAAAAAATAGAAGGGCGTTTTTTAAGTTCGTCTCAAAATGCGCCTATTAATGGTTATCATAATAAATTAGAACACTTAGTTTCCAAAATAGTAAGCATAAGAAAGTTTAATGAATCTACAATAACTTCATACCTAATTGATAGTGGTTTAGCTCATTACTATATTGAGGATGGTACTAATTATTATTTCCGAGTTCGCTGCACTGACGATAAAAAAGAGTCTTGTTTGTACGGTAAAATATACGGAAACTTTGATTTTAAATCAAATACAGTTCGCTTCAAGTACTTCCTTAACCCATCTATGGGCGATACCAATATTGAATTTGATCCTGAGCAAAACTTATTCAAGAATCTAAAGAATGCAATTATAACCCCATAGAAAACATTGAACTTAGCAGTAGCCGTTTATAGCTCGCGGGGTAATCCCCCCTTAAATTAGTTGCGTTTTTAAGTAGAAAATTCTCATAATGATAGTAAGGATATTCTTTATCTAGCGTCTGTTCCAAATCAGCCTGTGAGCTCGAAAAACCGTTAGCCGCTCTACAAGTGGGTCGGGTCGATGCTCTGTGGTGTCTACCCCAATTATTTACGGACTGATGGTAGCGGGAACCGTCGATACAGCTCTGATCTTTTCTAAGATCAATTATTATTGAGCTTAGAAAAAGCAGTACAATCAGTTCAATGTTCGGTTTTCTATTCTGATCCTGAATGTTTCGGGTCAGCAGCATAGCGGACTTTGGCGACTTTCACCTGGTTCTGTTTTTCAATATCCGTCCACGTCACATAAACATCATTACCGACGCTCTCAATGATCGGGAAACCACTGCGCCGTGATGCATTGCTTTGTGCGACCTCTGTGTGCTCCAGTAATGTTCCTTCCGGGCTATACAATGACAGCATGAGATTGGCATTGTTGGTAGCGTCACTCATCCAACTCACTGCAATAATGCCTGATTCCAGAATGGTTGCTCCGACTCTGCCAACGGTGTTTTGGTCGGCAACCATGACGGCTGCAGAAAAGTGGGCACCATTATCATTTGATACTGCCAGCTTGACCCGGGGTATATCGTTCACTGCGGTAAACCAGGCCACCGCCACCTGACTGCCGCGCGCCGCAATTGAAGGGCCATTTACGGGGCAACCAGCGATTTTCCAATCATCATTGTGAATGGCTGCGGGTGCAGTCCAGGCTCCGTCAATAAATCTTGTAATGTAAATATCTCGAGTTTCATCTGCAGTACGATTACGGTACACCACAAGAGGGCCAAGGGAAGACATAGCAGAGCTGGTTTGACAGCAATCACAAACACTTCCATCCAGCACCCACTCGCTGATGGTATCTCCCTGTTTGCCAAATACCCCGGCGCGTATGGTCATTGCACCAGCAACATCTTGCGTGTCTTTTGATCCGTCTGCAGCCTGATAACCACCGCGTGTTTCACGCCCATCTAACCATGTAATTAAGGTACGGCCGTCGTTCATTGGTAGCATAGAAACAAAACCATGTTCAGCACTGATTTCATCCTTGTGTATCTTGATGGCCTTACCCCAGCGCTGATCTTTGGTGTTGTAAAAGGAAGCTTCAACATTGTAGTCATAAGTGCCTTTTGCGCTTTTTCGCAGCCAGAGGGCAGCCATGTTGTCCCCAAATGCAGCAAATGCAGGACAGGCGCATTTCAGAGCATTAAAGTCTGGCTGAGAGGTTGGAGCACACGGTAGCTAACAAATCATCAACCACAGACGCCGATGATGCCGGCGCCAGTTAATGCGGTCGATAGTTTTAGAAATAAATTGACATGTTCCACCTGGAAGCCTGAAAATACTACTCTTTGTTGCTTCTGCTAAAATATATTCTGTTATGACAGAGGAAATATAAATGACTATTGCTGATATTTCAAAAATGAGCGTGATTGAGCGGCTTCAAACAATGGAAGCATTGTGGGATTCACTTACAGGAGAACCTACTGAAATTAAATCGCCAAAATGGCATGAAGAAATACTCTCCGAAAGAAAAGAAAAAATAGAAGGTGGTCTCGCCAGTTTTATATCACTAGAAGAATTAAAATCAAAGCATGGCAAATGAATATCAAGCATAGTCCTTAATTGGTTTTGTCGGTTAGTACCGTTTAAGTAAAAAACTAATTCAGGGAGAAAAATTATGTTCAAACATCCTCATTTTATATTTGTTTTATCAGTGTTTTTATTTCTGCTTGTGTATCCCAGCATAGTAGTTTTTCGGATGTTAAATGCCTTGAGCAAGTTGGTGTTTTCTATTACACAAATCAAATTTCGGTCGAAAATCTCTACGATCAATGCCCATTAGAACTAGGTGAGAAGAAGTACTATTTTTCTCAGATTGTGAGTGGTGGTAAAACTAAAGCAGAAATACTATCAGTTGACGCAAAATTGGTCTGTATGGATCAATGGAATTCAATGCTTTCGCGTGCATGGAGTGCTTCACAAAAAGCCATCTCTACCAATAGTGATTTGCAACTAGGTGTTGCTCATAGCGATATGATATTAAGCGTAATCTTTGAAGGAAACCTTTCTACTGAAGCTCTAACGGATTACGCCATACCAAGAAACACAGGCAGCAATTCGTATCAATGTATTTCTCCATATAATACTGTCAATATTGCAAGAGAACTGGGCATAGTAAGGTTATTGGGCTTGGACTCAAATTTATTGAGCAGCAACAGTTCTTTAACAAAGGGCGAGTTGTGGGCAGCCTGGCTGATTGTGTTACACGCAGACATACACCCGAAGATACAAGAGCGTTTTGAACCCACTTTCACTCAGTTTGCGCAAGCAGGAAAAATAAGCGGGTATAACATAGCCCTGTTATCAGGCCGGATTAGTCTTGAAAAAAAGGAAGCATTAAAATATGGTGTTCTTTATGATTGTGCGGGTGGAAAAATTAGTCATTCTCTAGAAGATATAAGTACCGTGAATGCCAGGAGGAAAGCTATAAATATGCAACCTTATGAGAATTGGTTAGCCGAAGAAACATTAAAGGCTAAATGTGAATGAGTAGCTAATAGTGAATGTGAAACAGAAAAATGGCTCAGAACAGACAGGGTTTTCTCAGAGGATCTTTAATATTGTGTGGACAGAAATCACTCAAAAAATCCAATTAAGAGCAATCTGCATTGGCTTGGTAATGGTGGTTTTTCTTTCTGCTTGCGCCACCACAAATATCCATTTGTTCACACAGAGCGTCGAACCTGTTGAATTGGAGCGTATCTCGGTAAAGCTTAGAAGTGAGGGGTTTAATATAAAACTAAACGAACTACAGCCACCTGATTTTCAATCAGCCACTATAATTTATTCTCCAGCCCATCCAAAATTCAGTGATATTGAGGAAATTTTGCAGCTGTTGTCTAAGCTAGGGTATCCCAACATTCTTCCAGTCGCGGTTTCGAAAGAGAACAACTCTTATACAGGCAATAACATTGGGCTTTATGTGGGCAACTCCAATCCAATTAAAAATGCGGAGCCTAGCGTACATCAACTACCTACAGAGTTTGCTGGTTACTGCCAAAAAGATGATGCATCTTTGACTTTAAGTTTTGATGGGAATTTTAAAGTCAAAATAATTAGGTGGACTAAGAAAGAACAAGAAAAAGAACAAGAAAAAATTCAATTGAACGGAACCTGGAAGAGGGTCGGGGAAACAATTGAACTCTACTTCGCTGATACAAAGGTTCAGCTACAGATAAATGATTTGAAGCAGATTGAGACTGACGGGTTACATCGGCGTATACAGCTAATCGCCAATGAAACTGGCCATACGCTTACTAACTGTAAGTTTACCCACCTTTCACTAGAAGGTGTGTAAGCAGATGAATGATTTATAAACTTGTGTAACAAAAGAACGGTTGCCTAATAACAGGGTGTTTTTCGTTGCTCGTTTAGTCATTTAAGAACTTCGTTTGTTAACTTCGATTCAAAATATGAATATGTTTTTCTGTCTTGAGCCGCTTAAAACTCCACCCTAATACTCTCTATATGATTGTTTTATATAGTTATTTATGTATCTATTGAGAGATGCTATGCCACCGATAAAAACTTTCTAATACCCAATCCCCTAAGACAAGCCTATATTAGATGAATCGTTAAATATGAAATTTAATAACGAGTCTGAACAATTGACTAGTATCAGTTGGATCAGAAAACAACACTAATTTAGGAGATATAGCGTAATGCTTAAAAAAACGATACTTTTAGCTGCTGCAGTCGCAATCGGACTGTCATCCCCCGCTTGGTCTGAAAACACCTTCAGTAGTAAGGCCAAGCCTAACAACTTCTGGTGGCCAGACCAGGTGGACCTTAGCCCACTCCGCGATCACGATGATCTATCCAACCCTTATGGCGATGACTTCGATTATGCCAAAGCTTTCAATAGCGTTGATCTGAAGGCCCTTAAAGCGGATATTGAAACAACACTGACTACATCACAGGACTGGTGGCCTGCAGATTGGGGCCATTATGGTGGTCTGATGATCAGAATGGCCTGGCATAGCGCAGGAACCTACCGTATTTTTGACGGGCGCGGTGGTGCTGATGGCGGTCAGCAACGATTTGAGCCACTTAACAGTTGGCCTGATAACGCCAATTTGGATAAAGCGCGGCGTATATTGTGGCCGATCAAACAGAAATACGGGCGGAGTGTATCCTGGGCAGATCTGATGATACTGTCGGGTAATGTTGCGCTGGAATCGATGGGTTTTGAGACCCTTGGTTTTGCCGGTGGCCGCACCGATGACTGGGAATCTGACCTAGTGTACTGGGGGCCGGAAACCAAAATGCTGGGCAACGACAAACGCTATAACAAGGATGGTGAACTCCAAAAACCCTTGGCCGCACTGCAGATGGGTTTGATTTATGTAAACCCGGAAGGCCCTAGTGGCAATCTTGATCCAATCTCTGCTGCTAAAGACATTCGTGATTCATTCAGTCGAATGGCGATGAATGACGAAGAAATTGTAGCTTTAATCGCCGGTGGCCACACTCTTGGTAAGGTTCACGGTGCCAGAAAAGGTAGTTGCGTAGGTGCGGAACCTGCCGCTGCTGGTATCGAAGAGCAAGGGTTTGGTTGGAAAAACAAGTGTGGTAAAGGTAATGCTGAAGATACTATGACCAGCGGATTGGAAGGTGCCTGGACTCAGACGCCTACTGCATGGTCTATCCTCTTCCTCAGTAACCTGTTTGCCTTCGAATGGCAGAAGCAAGAGTCACCTGGTGGTGGAACAGTGTGGGTGCCAACGGATAAAAATGCCCATACAGCTGTAGCTGATGCCCACATCAAGGGTAAGCGTAATCCAGTGGTTATGTTAACCACTGATCTGGCATTAAAGGAAGACCCCGGTTTCCGTAAGGTTGCTGAAGGTTTTCTGAAGAGCCCGAAAGCGTTTGATGAGGCTTTCGCTAGAGCGTGGTTTAAACTGACCCATCGTGATCTTGGGCCGCGTGCTCGTTACCTCGGTAGTGAAGTCCCAGAAGAAATTTTTGTCTGGCAGGACCCGGTTCCAGTGGCGGATTACAAGATAAGTGCTAAAGAAGCGGGCAAACTAAAAACCAAAATATTGAAATCCGGCTTGAGTGTATCTGAGCTAGTCAGAGCCGCTTGGGCATCAGCTTCTACCTATCGTGGCTCAGATATGCGCGGCGGTGCTAATGGTGCGCGTGTGCGTCTTGAGCCACAAAAAGACTGGCAAGCTAATGATCCGCAAGAGTTGGCCAAAGTACTGAAGGCACTTGAGAAGATTAAAATGGATTCCGGTAGCAAAGTCTCCATGGCTGATCTGATTGTGCTTGGTGGCGCTGCGGCAATTGAGCAAGCGGCGAAAGATGCTGGTCACATGGTCGAGGTTCCATTCAATCCGGGTCGTGGTGATGCTAGCCAGAAGATGACCGATGTACATTCCTTCGCTGTACTTGAACCAATGGCAGATGCCTTCCGTAATTACTACAACGAGGGTGCGTACGCATCACCTGCAAACATGCTGGTCGAGAAAGCCGACTTGTTGACTTTGACGGTGCCAGAGGTGACAGCACTGGTCGGCGGTATGCGAGTATTAGGCGCTAATGCCGGCGGTCTAAAGCATGGTGTATTCACCGATAAGCCGGGGCAGCTAAGCAATGATTTCTTCACCAACTTGCTTTCTATGTCTACTGTTTGGGCGCCTTCTGAGAATGAGGGCGTGTACGAGGGTCGCGACCGTAGTAGTGGCAAACTGAAATGGACAGCAACGCCAGTTGATTTGGTGTTTGGTTCAAACTCGGAACTCAGAGCAGTCGCTGAAGCCTATGCCTCTGAAGATGGCGAGAAGAAGTTCATAAACGATTTCGTAAAGGCTTGGGTTAAGGTGATGAACAACGACCGGTTTTAGTTTAGAAGAGTGTTGATTCATTGATAGGCACAAACCCCTCCTGTTCAGGAGGGGTTTTGATGAAATTCGATTGCATTTTTATCGGGGTCACGAATAAAAAACATTATGCCACCATCCGGCAGCGTTACAGGGCCTTCAGTAATTGTGATGCCTAAGTTTTCTATTGGTTTTTCTACCGCCGAAATATCATTAACATCTAGTGCGATATGCGTATAACCGGGGTATTTTGTTTTAACATCCATTAAAATATTTTCAGTAATCCCGGGCAGGCGCATCTTAGAGTAACTCTCAAAGTGCCGACAATAGCCTAGGTAGATTTACTTGGTTTTTGTCAATAGGTTGCCTGTTTTCCTTTAATATTTGCTTGCTTGGCAAACAGCGTGCAAGCAATCAGTTTGTCGGTGCTGTTGTGCTGAAATCCAGATGATTTTTCATCTTGTTTTACAATCGCCATTTAACAATCTATATTCATGTCTTTGCACTCATCTCGAGTTAACGACAAAATTCGCATTGATCTGATATCGTCGGGCTAATTTGCTCAAGGTTTCACCCCCTCTTTGATTGTCGCCAATGCCACTTTTGATTTGAAGTCGGATGAGTGGGTTCTATGTTTCTGCTCATTTTTATATTCCTGGTGTGTTGAGAGTATAAAATAAACAGAAAACAACTCCTTATCTCAGGTTTAAACCTGTCCTATGGGCAGGGTGCAACCCTCACCAGCTTAGATGGGGCTTCTAAGGTTCCGGCCCCATTAGCACTAACTCAACCCGTCTATTGCTAGCCTGGCCATCTTCATTAGCATTGCTGGCTGCGGGAGATACCGGCCCTATACCTACGGCCTTCAATTTGGCAGAGTCTATATTGTGACTTTCTACCAGCTTGTCCAGCACTGCCTGCGCCCGATTGCTTGAAAGTTTAAGGTTGTATTCGTAGCTGCCACTGCTATCGGTGTGCCCAACAACATAAAAACCACTGTTCGGGTTAGCTTTAAGGTAGACGGCAATTATTTCCAGGGTATCGGCGGACTCAGCTTTGATATTGGCTTTGTTATGTTCGAAATACACCCCATCAAGCACAACTTTGCCTTGCGCGGTAATGGCTTTGTGTAGGTCATCGAGACTGCCTCTGCCTACTTTT
>JAKITM010000087.1 GCA_021648045.1 Lysobacterales bacterium | reverse complement strand
CGGTGAACAAAATCCTCAAGGACTTTATTGTTAAGTCCAAGTTGATTGCCGGTTATCACTCGCCTTATGTGCCCGGCTGGGATTGCCACGGGCTACCTATTGAACTGCAGGTTGAGAAAAAAGTGGGTAAGGTTGGGCGCAAAGTGGATGCCCGCACCTTCCGTCGCTTATGTCGTGAATATGCCGGCAAACAGATCAACCGTCAACGCCTGGATTTTAAACGCCTTGGGGTTAGCGGTGAGTGGGATAATCCCTACGAAACCCGTGATTTCCGTTATGAAGCCAATATGCTGCGTGCGCTTGCTAAAATTTTGAAAAATGGACATCTTGAACAGGGTCTGAAACCAGTCAATTGGTGTTTTGATTGTGGTTCGGCGTTGGCAGAGGCTGAAATCGAATATGAGAACAAGTTGTCTTCAGCTGTCGATGTTTTCTTTCCTGCAGTTGACGGCCCGGCGCTAGAAAAATTATTTGCTTTGAATGGGGCGTTAGATCAGGTGGGTGTACCTATTTGGACGACAACCCCATGGACTTTGCCGGCTAACCGTGCAGTATCGCTAAATGCCGATCTTGATTATGTGATGTTGATTGGAACCAGGAATGGTAAATCCATCGGTCTGGTAGTGGCAGATGCGCTTTCAGCCACGGTTATGGAGCGTTACCAACTATCCAACCCGCAAATACTCGGCAGTGTTAAAGGCAGTGTTCTTGAAGGTGTTTTGCTACAGCATCCATTTTATGCTCTGCAAGTCCCCATTCTTCTCGGTGACCATGTCACCACTGAGGCGGGTACTGGTGCTGTACATACTGCTCCCGGCCACGGCCAGGAAGATTTTATTGTGGCCTCTAAATACGGTATTGAACCTTACAACCCCGTGGGTGCTAACGGTGTTTACCTGCCGGATACCCCGTTGTTCGGGGGTCAATTTGTGTGGAAGGCCAATAGTGCAATAGTCGAGTTACTCGAAGAAAACGGTAGTCTCTTGCACCTAGAAGAAATTGACCACAGCTATCCGCATTGTTGGCGGCATAAATCTCCAACCGCTTTCCGGGCGACGGCACAGTGGTTTATTTCAATGGATAGGGCGCAATTACGAAGCAATGCAATGGCGGCTATACCTGGGGTTCGTTGGGTGCCTGAATGGGGTGAAGAACGGATCCGTGGGATGGTTGAAAACCGACCAGACTGGTGTATTTCGCGCCAACGGACTTGGGGTGTACCCATCACTCTGTTTGTGGATAGACAGACCGATGAGTTACATCCTGATGCCGTAGCCTTAATGAATAAGGCGGCTGACTTAATTGAAAAAGAAGGTGTGGATACCTGGTATGAGGATGATATATTTGCGCGTTTAGGCGTAGATGCTGAAAAATACGATACGGTTAAAGATATTCTGGATGTCTGGTTTGACTCCGGTAGCAGTCACTACTGTGTGCTGGACGATCGCGACTATTTGGGCTCGCCAGCCGATCTCTATCTTGAAGGCTCCGATCAACATCGCGGCTGGTTCCAGTCATCCCTGTTAACCAGCATGGCTATTCACCAGCGGCCACCTTATCGGCAGGTATTAACTCATGGGTTTGCCGTGGATGCCGATGGTCGCAAAATGTCGAAATCTTTAGGTAATGTGGTGGCTCCGCAAACCATCATGAACACCTATGGTGCAGATGTATTGCGCCTGTGGGTTGCTTCGGCTGATTATCGTCAGGAAATGACCGTATCGGATGAAATCATCAAGCGAGTAGCAGATAGTTATCGACGGATTCGTAACACTGTGCGTTATTTCCTGGGCAATATCGATGGTTTTGATCACAGCCAGCTACTCAAGCCTGAGCAAATGCTGTCGTTGGATAGATGGGCTGTAGACCGGGCATTACAACTGCAGGAAGATATTCAAAAAGATTATGACAATTATCAGTTTATGCGTATTTACCAGAAAATAGGACACTTCTGCTCAATCGATATGGGTGCGTTTTATCTGGATGTCATCAAAGACAGGCTTTACACCATGCCGGTTAACAGCATCGGCAGGCGTTCAGCTCAAACAGCCATGCTCCATATTCTCGAAGCTATAGTTCGCTGGATAGCACCTATTCTTAGTTTTACTGCCGAAGAAATCTGGACACTGTTACCCGGTGATGATCGCAGCAATACGATCTTTAAAGAAACCTATTACGAGGGTTTGTTTGCGCTTGATAACAAGCAGACAACCAGACCATTCTGGGCATTAGCCATGCAGTTGCGCGAACCGGTCAGCAAGGCTATTGAAGCCTTACGCACGGCGGGTGAAGTTGGTTCATCTTTGGCCAGTGAAGTGACTATATACACCGAGGGTGAATTGCTTGATGCCTGTGAAACACTGGGTGATGAACTGCGTTTTGTAATGATTACATCAAGTGCGGTGGTTAAACCTCTGACAGAAAAACCAGATGACTTGCCAATCACCGAACTTGGCAACATAAAAGTGGCTGTGAGTGTTAGCGCATCTAACGAAGAAAAGTGTGTGCGCTGCTGGCATTACCGTGCTGATGTAGGTTCAATTAGTGAACATCCGGAAATTTGTGGCCGTTGTCATGAGAATTTGTTTGCTGAGGGTGAACAACGAGAATATGCATGAGTAATAAAGACATCAAAGACAGCACAGCTAGCCCTGATTTGGTTGATGTGATGAACTCGGGCGCGGATGCGGCCGGAGACGCGCCTGTCAGCGATGATAAAGACAAGCCAATTAAGCAAGAAACGACATCCAATACGGAAGTTACTAGCGAGCCACCAGAGCAGACAATAAGTTTCAAAACCTTTGCTTTCGGGCTGTTAATCGCTACTGTGATCATTGTTTTAGACCAGTGGAGCAAACATATCGCTAGCCAACAACTGGAGCTGTATCGGCCTCAAGCTGTGTTTGATTGGTTGAATATGACATTGGCACATAATCGCGGAGCAGCTTTCAGCTTTCTCAGCACCGCCGGTGGTTGGCAACGCTGGTTTTTCAGTGTGCTGGCGGCGGGTGTATCAATAATGCTAGTGGTGTGGATGTTTAATTTACCGTCCAGAGAGCGGGTCAATTTATGGGCTTTGGCATTCGTGCTGGGTGGTGCCATCGGTAATTTGATAGACCGCCTGCGTTTAGGTTATGTGGTCGATTTTATTGATGCGCATCTAAGTGGCTCACACTGGCCGACCTTTAATCTTGCTGACAGTGCCATTATGGGCGGCGTGGCTTTGCTTATATTAGGTATGTTTCTCTACCCGCAAAAAAAGTAAAACAGCCAACATTGAAAGCTCATATTTCAGCGCCCCTGCCAGCATTTCAGCACATCTCCTTCGGCGCTTTGCTGGGAAAGTGAATTTAGGCCCAAACGCCCGCATTTATCCTTTTGCTGCGCATTTTGCGGGATGGCACTGAGCAGATATGTGCCGCCGTTATCCCCAATGCTAACACTAACCTCATAATGGCCTGAACGGGTAAGCGTTGCCGGAATACTTTGATAACGGCGATTAATTAAACGATTACGCTCCATCATCACAGCAGTAGTGATTAAGGCATCCAGACCCTCACTGCGGTGACTGCGTAGACTGTATTGACTGTATGAGGGTAGCGCAAGACTCATCAAAATTGCCATGATTAAAACCACAATCATAAGTTCCAATAATGTAAACCCCCGAAGTTTATGTACTAACGGGTTCATGGTAGTTGTTGTTCCCAGCCTAACCTGCCACAGATGCCAAGTTGGTCCGCGGTCAATGCAGTGCGTAAATTTGTGCTGCTAAGACAATCGGCCAGTAAGGGTTGTTGATTACTGCTGTAAGGCCGATCTACCAACCATAATTCATGCAGTAAAACCCGGTTTCCCGGCAGAGTTCCTAACTGATAAAAATAGCTGCTGTAAACTTCTCGCTGATATTCATCCCAAACATTATTTAACACATCCCATAACAACAGGCGTTCGCTGGATTCTAGATACAGCAAACGCCTGCCACCTTGCCAGCTTTGCCCGTTTTGTTGCCACCAGAGTGAGTTTTTCGCTAGCAGATTTGGCATGGAATCAATATTTTGAACAAGAGTGATAGGTGGGCATGAACTGATACAGTCAGTGGTTTTTATATTATTTAACAACCACCGGGATGATGTCCCCAATGCAGAATCAGCCGCTAGAAAAGTTTGCTGATAGTCCAGACTGGCTTGTAAAGATTTGTACTGGCTCAGGCCCGCGCGTGCGCCAAGCATAGTCAGTAATGAGATCGCCAGTAATATGATCATCCCGATCACCAATGATGCTCCCTGCTGATGAATGAAAATTCGTTTCAACTTCATCCCGCATTCCTCAGCCGTACAATACTGCGGAAGGATGTGATTGATTCCGGCTTATTGGAATCTGTGTGAAGCAGTAAAGTGATCTCCAACTGCTGAATGGCAGTATTCGTAGTCCAGTCGCCGGCATTGACAGCTCGATCTACTGAGCCATCCAAGTTGCTGTCTTCAAAATAACGAACACGGAAGGCTGAGACATTATTTATTATTGTTTGATTGTTGGATTGAATCACCAGGCTACTGCTGTTGCTACCGTATCCACAACGCCAGCGCAGGCTGTCGTTTGTGCGTTGAAATCGCTGCACGCGGAAAAACAAACCTGGCCGATTATCGCTATCAACCGACGGATTAGCATTACCAAAACAATTCTGCCGGCTCCAGCCTTCAAGGATTAAAATATCATCGCCTGCGGATTTTTGGCTGCTGGCAGAAATCGGTACTGGGTAGTTGCCATCGGTCAAGTTTGGAAAGCCTGCTTCACGACTGGCCGTGGATATAAATCGCAGTCCGCGACTGGCATTTTGTAAGAGTTCATAACGGTCACTGATGGCTATGAAGGCAGCGGAAGCAGCTGAAAAGCTAGCAATTATGCCAAGCAGTAAAAAACTGCCAAGTGTCATGCCAATCATCAGCTCAATCAGGCTAAAGCCTTTTGATTTTATGTTATGAAGTGTGAAAGCGAATGGCATGGTCTATAAATCCAGCGCAGATACCATGGGGTAACGTTGGTTTTGTGGCCAAATTTTCACTGCGAGTCGACTGCTTCCTCCACAGGCCGGTGCTTCGGGAAAACCATCTGCAGGGCTATCATCAAGGCATATCAAACTGTGTGAATTTGGTAATTTTTGCTCCAGCTGTTGCCGCCAATTCGATAGTTGTGCATTCAGCCAGTAACTATTGCATTGATCGACCGGGCAGGATAATTGGCTAACCGGATTGGTGCTGCCATCAAGTTGCGTTATCACCATGGTATCCAGACCACCGATTTGCTCGGCCAGATTAATGGAAAACTGATTAGCGATAAGCGCTGATTCGGTCTCGAACAACTGCAACATCATGCGTTGTTGCGTACCGAGCAAGCCAAGAATAGCAAAACTAAAAATCAGCAAACTCATCAGAACTTCCAGCAGTGATTCACCGGATTGTGGGTGATATATTGGTATTAGGTTTTTCATAGCCATAGGATTGCAGATATTGCATAGGGCTGGCTAGCAGGATAAACCCTGTTGCTGTGTAGGAAGTAATCAGCTAAGGCGTGTAGGAAATGCTGTCACCGACTGTCGGATTTCATGCATTAACTCTGGTGAGTAATGATGAATCCATTTATTTCAAATGCTCGATCAGACTGTTTATGCCAAGGTGCTTTTTTCCCGTGTGCTGGTAGGTGAAACCCCGGTCCAGCCCTTATAGGCACGCGAAAAAGAACTTGGCTCGGAAAAGCCTAATAAATAGGAGATTTCAGTCAGCGACAAAGATTCATCTCGAATATATCGCATGGACATATCCAGGCGTTGATCAGATAACAGCTCGCGAAAGCTGGTGCCTTCCTCATCCAGTCGGCGACTGAGTGTGCGGCTTGAAATATTTAATTGTTGGGCAATGGAACCGACAGAAATGTTCCCTTCGGCTAATATTTCCAGTATCGCTACTTTGGATTGATTAATAATATCGGCTTTCTCACGATCGGCTAGATAGCGGGTAATGATTTCATCATGAATCAGAGAAAGCTCCGGGTAAGCTCTGGGCAGTACCCGTTCCATCAAACTTGTAGGAAAAATAATACGGTCAGCGTTGCCGTTAAACTCCAGTTGGCAGTTGAAGTGATGAGAAAATGGTTCCAGGTCTGCGGGTTCTACCTGGGTAAATTCGACCTTTGATGGGGCAAAATCTATGCCTAGAATTAAACGGAATAAATGCACAAAAAGTGCCATAGATATCTGCGCACGATGTGCCGGATGTTGCAGATGCTTTGGCCTAGTGTAATCGGCAATGACTATTACGCCCTCTGTTTTAACACTAAGAAAATGTGTATCGGATACAAGCTGTGAATAGCTTAGAAATTTTCGTAATGCTGAGGCGAGAGTAGAGCTGGTTAACCAGGTATAACCGAGCGCGCCAAAATGCGAAGGATGGTAACTCGCAGTGGCCCTTACACCGAATGCGGGGTCATCACAGGCCTTGGCTGCAAGATCCACCAGCCGCCTGAATTCATTGTGGTTAATTCGTGCACTCGGATTATGCCGAATTTCCGGATCTAGGCCAGCTTGAACAAAAATAGGTGCCGGGTCAATACCTCTGAATCTAATCAGTTCCCAAATGTAATCAGTGGTTGGTGCGTAGACTGTCATGCGATTTTCCACCCTTGTTCTTAGTCCTAAGATAATACACTTGGGTAATTTAGTCTAGTGTTTGTCGGTTTGAGTCAAGTGCTCAATCAGAAAGCCAGTATGATCAGGGAAATCTGTAAATGCAGGAAATTAGTACTAATGACAGATCAACAACGCACATTGATTGATGAGGTCGAGTTTTGGATCGGGCTAATAGAGTGTAAGAAACAAGGCGAATCAACAGAAGTTATTCAACGCCTAGAGTTGGTATTGAAGTTAGCAAGTCAGAAGCTGGAAACACAACTTAACATGACCCAGAATAATCTTAATACTGATCCGGATTTAAGCTAGGTTATTTATTTTTTTTCGGTATAAACAGATCAGCTGGTATAGACCAAGAGCAGCTATGAATCAGCATGCAGCAGTTCGACTTGATATATTAGTGATACTAACAAGGATGGATTTACGCATTGACATTTTTTAAAAAGCTTGTTAGGTTATAGTTCCAGCTAATAGGGAGCTGTTGATGAAACTGGTGCAAAGGATCTGTGCCTGTCATATAGACTGGAACATAACTGTTTATAGTTTTATACAAGGAGATACATAAATGCAAACAATCAACAATCAACAATCAACAATCAACAATCAACAATCAACTTAAAAAAACCACGATTACAGCTCAATTCACTCTTCCTGGTAATTTTTATTATGCTGCTATCGGTTGCTAGTTTTTCCAATGCAACTGAGGGAGTGTTAGAAAACAATGTTTCTATCGTGGGCTGGAAAACAAGCCATGAAACCGAAATCCCGATATTACGCTTTGATACCAACCTGTTAGTAAACCCCATTCTTGATGACATCAAATCTGAAAATATAATTCAGGATAAAGATGGTAGCGTCCGCTTTAAGCTATCGCGGACAACCCCATTCGGGCGCCAAGCATTTGCCAATGTTATCACTACAGATTTGGGCAATGGTACGACTAAAAACATCATGACGAACATTGCAGATGGTAAACAAACCACTTTTATTAGCCGCAACAATGAACTTGCTTCAGATGCAAGAACACTTACCCTTGGTGATCAGAGTGTGCAATTACTACAATCAAAGGGTGGGGACGATGCATCAATACAAGCCTGGCCTCTTGGTGTCGCCTTTTTATGTGCTGCTGGAATACTCGTCGCTGAAATTAGTTGCACCCGCTTATGTGGTGACAGAGGTGTGGATGAGCTCTCATATGGCATTTGCGGCGTAAACCCAGTATGTACATGTAATTAATAGTGATATTCTGATCTAATACACCCAACAAACCAGCTCGGATTAACGCTGGCTGAGGCAGTTTGCGAACCAGCCTCTGCGATGCAAGTCTTCGCAGTGGCTAGCTAGTAAGGGTACTTTCCAAGCTGAGCCTGAATGCTTTAAATCGCAAGCTATTGCTGCCAGAGTAAATCAGAGGTTTCCTGAATTATCCTCAGCATAATAAATTAACCACAAAATCTGGGCTACATATGTCACTTTCATCACTTTCAAACGAAAAATTAAACATAAAAAGATTTTTACTGGACTACATACCTGCATACGCTGTGCTTCTTGTTCTTTTTATGTTTACGGTAGCCAATGTTATCACCCTGCACCAAACTTATTCATTCTCTTTACCAATGCTACAATGTGAAGACACCAGTGCTGAGACTAAAATACAGAAAGCCGTTAGTGTGGTGCTCAAGGAAACAGAATCCTGTGCTTTAACCAGCCCCTGTGTGGCATCACCATCGCTGAAGTGCCAAGAGGAAACCACATACGGGCGCTATATAATCGGCTCATACATTAGTCACGATCTTATGCTCGATAGAGTATTTCCTGCACTGACACCATTTGGTGTCAAAGGCTATAAGGGTAGTATAGACTTCAACTCAGGCAACGCTCCCTCTCTCACGCTGATATTATATGTTTATAGTGTATTGCTAATAGCCGCATTAGCCGCCATGATTGCTCTTTGGCGGCAAAGTTTACTACACCAAACATTTGCTTTTCCCACTGCTGACCGATTAAGAGTCTTGTTTTATCCAGTTTTAATGGCACTTACTTATGTGCTGGGTATGTATTTCATCAGCACCATACTAGAACAAATTTCCCCATGGAAAGAACCAGAAATTGAGGGTTTCTTTGACCTCTTTGATACACCAACTATACTTTTGCTGGTTGTAGTTTTAGCGCCCCTGGTAGAGGAGCTTTTGTTTCGTGGAGTGCTGTTAAGATTTTTTGTTGAACGCGCAAGGCCAATTCTAGGCGCAGTGCTGATATCCACTATATTTGCATCCTTTCATTGGTTTATTGAAGTAGATCTGGTCTGGCAAATATTCCGCATGGCATCCTACTTTTTTGTCTCGCTAATCCTGTGCTGGCTGTATATTAAAAACAAAACAATTTGGTCGCCCATTTTCTTTCACAGTGCCTATAACGGGGTGCTGGTATCAATAGAGTGGTTAATAAAATGATACTGCCGCTACATTAATCGTGTTGAGCTAAATAAACCAGAAGTGCTCAATTTTTTAACCCCGAGGCTTTGCTAGTTGATTTAACTGGTAGAAAAGAAAATTTATGACCACCGTTATGGTCAGTGCGAGAGAGGCGCATTTATCATATTTACTGAAATAGTTATTAAATGTTACAACTTAAGGAGATTACCATGCAACATGCAACAGGCAAAACACAATGTAGTTTAAAAAAACCACGGTTTCAGTTCAACTCACTCTTCCTAGTGATTTTTATTATGCTGCTTTCGCTTGCTAGCTTTTCCAATGCAACTGAGGGAGTGTTAGAAAACAATGTTTCTATCTTGGGCTGGAAAACAAGCCATGAAACCGAAATTCCAATATTACGCTTTGATGCCAGCCTGTTAGCAAGCCCCATTCTTGATGACATCAAATCTGAAAATATAATTCAGGATAAGGATGGTAGCGTCCGCTTTAAGCTATCGCGGACAACCCCATTCGGGCGCCAAGCATTTGCCAATGTTATCACTACAGATTTGGGCAATGGTACGACTAAAAACATCATGACGAACATTGCAGATGGTA
>JAKITM010000086.1 GCA_021648045.1 Lysobacterales bacterium | reverse complement strand
CCAGTAACGACGCTAGAACGCTACAGGTGTGGATTGATAAGGCGACTAATTTACCGCTCAAGTTTTTGTTTGCCTCAAAAAGCAATCCAGATAAATATTATCAGGCAGTATTTTCAAACTTTAGAGTAAACCCAGATTTGCCTGATATGTTGTTTGAGTTTAATGCCCCGAGCAACGCCGAAAAAACCGAACTTAAAACTATTAAATAAGAATGAACTCATTATGAAAAAATTTAGCTGTATAGTATTTTCAATTGTTTTACTGTCCTTCTTATCGGTTGGTGACTTAGAGGCACAGCGGATGAAGCATGGCGGCGGGATGAAAAAAGCCGGGGGTGGAAACCAGTTTAGCCGAGGCGCGAGCAATCGCTCAATAAATGGTGGCTCCAGGCGCTCTTCGACACGCCCGAAATCACAAAACTACGGTAAACCGAAAACCACAAAACGCCCGTCATATTCGTCACAAAAACGACCTTCTAGTGCTGCAAAATCACGCCCTAAAAACTCTGGTAACCAAGTAAGAGCTAAAGGTGGCGGTAGGGTAGATAGCAAAAACTTAAGACCAAAGGGTGGTGATAAATCCATCAAGAACTCTGGCAATAAGGCTGGGAATAAGGTTAATGTGAAGGGTGGTAATAAAAATATTAATGTAAATATAGATAACAGTAAAAATATTCGGGTGAACAAAAATGTAAGGGTGAACAGTAGGCACTCAAACCATTATTACAACGGTCACCGCGGTTATTACCCTTATCGTCACCATGCTTATAGACCATTTCACTATGGCTCATATTGGCATCCATTTGGTTTCTTTGTTGCAACCATGGCCGTCACAGCGATAATAGTTTCTGTAAACAACCAGCCATACTACTACGATAGCGGAGTCTACTACACCCAAAGCTCTGGTGGTTATACAGTGGTAAATCCGCCAACGAATATCGTGGTTAACAGCCTGCCGGAAGGAGTGGAAAATATCACCTTGGATGGCAAAGCTTATATGTATTTCGGCGGTGCCTTTTATGTTAAGGAAAATGGTAAATACCGAGTTGTAGACGCTCCAGATGGCGCAGTTATAACTAATATTCCAGAAGGCGGCGAAGAGGAAGAAATCGGTGGTGAGAAATATGTAGTATACAACTACACTTATTTCAAACCCTTCTCACAAAACGGCAAGGATATGTACCAAGTCGTAGAGATGGAAGCTGCTGAGTAAAGGCCTAAGTAAATAGCTAAGTACAGGCCGTCACTCTGGTGACGGCCTTTTTCTTAGGAGAACTTAAACCTAGTACAACGCCGCGCACCACTTATGGCATCTGTAATAAAATTAGCCCGGCCACCATTTACAATCCACATTTCGATACCCGCTTGCTGGCAGATTTCTGCAGCCTGTAGTTTGGAGGTCATGCCACCGGTACCAATATCAGAATCACGCTCATCAATCATTTTCCGGGCAACAACAAGGTCAGAGACTTCACTGATAAACTCGGCATCTGAATTCTCGTGGGGATTAGCGGTAAATAAACCGTCAATATCAGACGCCAGCATTAGAATATCGGCTTGTAACAAGTCGGCAACATAGGCAGATAGCTTATCGTTATCACCAAACTCAATCTCTTCAGTCGCGACAGTGTCATTTTCATTCACAATCGGCAAATAACCATGTGCAAGCAGGTCATTGAGGGTATTACGAGTATTTTTTTCCGCAATTGGATTAGAAAAATCACGGTAGGTCAGTAAACACTGAGCACTGCGGATATCAAAATCGCGGAAAACTTCCTGATAAATATGCAGCAATAGGGGTTGCCCTATAGCTGCCATTGCCTGCTTGGATTCGAGCATTTGCCAATGATTAACCGCAATATTATGCCGCGCAGCTGCTATCGCTCCGGAAGACACCAAAATAATTTCGTAATCCTCCTGCAGGCTAACAATTTGTCGGGAAATATCTTCTATCTTGCCCCGGGAGATACGCTCTGTACCCGCAGTTAAGGTGGAAGAACCCAGCTTAATTACTAATCTTTGTTTCGCTTTGCGCTCTCGAAAATCATTCACGGATCTGCCCCTGCCCATCAATAAACCACTTATTGGTCACTAATTCGCCCAGCCCTACCGGACCACGAAAATGCAGTTTCTGGGTTGATATGGCAATTTCAGCACCCAGGCCAAACTCACCACCGTCAGTAAAGCGACTCGAAGCATTATGATAAACAGCGGCGCAATCCACCTGCTGTTGAAAATCCAGCGCCAGCGCCCGATTATCAGTAACAATCACTGCTGAATGCCCGCCAGAGTAGCGGTTAATCATGCTAATTGCCCGAGAGCTATCTGCAACCAAACCAATTAATATTTTTGCCGAGAGAAACTCTTCAGACCACATGTCTTCATTCGGCATTGCCAGTACATTCTGGCTAAGAGCACAGACTTCCTTATCCCCAAAGACGCTCAGACCCATATCGTTGAACTGCTGTACCAGCCCACTCAGTTTTTCCGACAGATTCGGCAGTTTGTCATGCATCAACACTTTGTCCAACGCATTACATACACTCAGGCGTTGTTTGCCGTCTACTGCAATTCGGCTGGCCATCGCAAAACCACATTGTTTGTCAATATAGAGGAAGTTATTTCCTCGACCACTAATCAGGGCGGGAACTGAGGTGTTTTTTTGCACAAATTCAATCAATTTTTCACCGCCACGGGGAATGATCAAGTCGATATTATGGGTGTTGTCACGAATAAGCGCCTGAGTTTGGCTTCGATTCATCTGCAGGTACTGTACGAAGCTTGTATCTATACCATTTTCAGCCAGCGCCTGATGCCAAAGCCCAACCAGCACTAAGTTAGTCTGTAATGACTCTTTCCCACCCTTGAGCAAAATTTGATTACCAGCTTTAAATGCAGTCACCGCCGCCTCAATGGTTACATCGGGCCGCGATTCATAAATAATTAGAATTTTGCCGAAAGGTACGCTGCGGTTCTCGATCAACAACCCGTCTTCGCGCTGATGCTGGTACAACACTCGACCTTGAGGGTCTTCTAGAAGAGTGACCGTCTCCACCGCGGCAACCATCGCATCAATCTTAGCTGAATCTACCTTCAGACGGTCAGATAAGGACGGATCCATAGCTGCACAGCCTGCCAAGTCTCTCTGGTTGGCAGCAAGTATCTGCGCCTGATTCTGTGTAATCAGTCGCGCCAGTGAAGATAATGTCCGGTTCTTAGTCACACTATTCATATTTATATTTTCTGTCTGCCTAAATTTGCGGTAAAATATCACCTACAAAAGAGAATGCTTGTCTAATTTGTTTAATTGATCAAGCATAACTATTGCTTCGAACATTTGATTGAGTAGCTGAAATCACCCACTCAGAGCAAAATAATAACTTATTATTGTAAGCTTTTGCCACCGAAATGGATCTTTTGACTAAGCTTTCAACATATTTATTTAAAGCAACCGCGTGATCCGAAAAACATAAGTGCCTGAATGACTATAAAACCATGCCAGATGATCTGATTAAACTCACCAACCTCTCCTTTGCTTGGGGCGAAAAGGTGATTCTCAAAGATATTAACCTGAATATTCCACGAGGTTCAGTAGTTGCCATTATGGGCCCATCAGGTGTGGGTAAAACTACTGTTTTACGCTTAATTACCGGCCAATTATTACCTACAAAAGGGACTGTAGAAGTTGATGGCATGTGCGTTTCCAGCATGAACCACAAAAACCTCTACAAAATGCGCCGGAATATCGGTGTATTGTTGCAAAACGGTGCTTTATTCACCGATCTTGATGTGTTTGAAAATGTTGCGGTACCAGTACGCGAACACACTAACTTACCTGAAGCGCTTATTCGGCGACTGGTTTTAATTAAGCTGCAGGCGGTAGGCCTGCGCGGTGCCGTAGATTTAATGCCCTCGGAACTATCCGGCGGCATGGCCAGAAGAGTTGCGCTGGCTAGAGCTTCAGTGCTGGATCCATCGCTCATGCTTTATGATGAACCTCTGGCCGGCCTTGACCCCATTGGTGCATCCACGATTCTGCGTCTTATTCGGGATACCAACGATGCCATGGGAATGACCAGCGTGGTAATTACCCACAGTGTTGAAGATATGATGGAACTAGCAGATTATGCCTACATAATCGCCAGCCAAAGTATTGTTGGTCAGGGAACACCTGAACAACTACGAGAGAATACCGACCCGCGAGTTGTGCAGTTCCTGAACGGTGAAATTGATGGGCCGGTGCCTTTCCATTACCCCGCCAGTGACATCCATCAGGACCTGTTAGGGTAAGGCTTATTATGTCCAAAACAAACTCAAATATGGATGCAATTACTAAACCGCTGGCGACCCTTGGCCGCAGCGTGCTGTTTTTTGGCCAAATACTGGCTGCAATTCGACCCGATTTAAAACTATTACGGGCAACCCTCGCACAAGTCTATTTTATCGGCGCTCGTTCGCTGGTGATTATCATGATCTGTGGTTTCTTTGTTGGCATGGTGCTCACCCTGCAGAGTTATGTTGAATTAAGCAAATTCGGCGCCACCGACTCGGTTGGAACCGTGCTAGCACTATCATTATTTAGAGAGCTAGGCCCCGTGCTCACTGCCCTACTGTTTTCGGGCCGGGCCGGAACCTCTATTGCCGCAGAAATCGGTTTAATGAAAGCCACCGAGCAATTATCCGCAATGGAATTAATGGCCATAGACCCTGTCAAACGGGTAGTCGTTCCGCGTTTTATTGCCGGGGTAATCAGCCTGCCGCTGCTGTCCATGTTGTTCACACTGCTCGCCCTTGCTGGCGGTGCAACTTATGCAATTAATATCATGGGTATCGACAGCGGTATATTCTGGGGCAATATGGTTTCCAGTGTTGAGTTCCAGAGTGACTTTATGATGAGTTTCTGGAAAAGCCTAGCCTTTGGCATCATCGCCAGTTTTATAGCCGTGTTTTCTGGTTATTTCACCACCCCTACCGGTGATGGTATTGGCCGAGCGACCACCCAAACTGTTGTTGTCAGCGCTGTAGTGGTGCTGATAGTTGATTTTTTAATTACCGTATTAATGACTTGGACTTAAGAGGAGCAAGATAATGAGGTCACGATATTCTATAGAAGTCATGGCAGGCCTGTTCCTGCTACTGGGCGTTGTTGCCCTGATGTTCCTCGCGTCCACTGCCACCGACATGGGCAGCAGATTGGGTAAAGAACACTACAGCCTAAGCATGCGATTTTTAAATGTCGGCGAGCTGAAGTCACGGGCCCCGGTCACTATTGGTGGCGTCACCATCGGTGCAGTCAGAAAAATCAACCTCGACCCGGTCACTTTTGAAGCTCTGGTTATTATGGATATCAACAGCAAGTTTGACCAAATCCCGACAGATACCAGCGCCTCTATTCTTACTACCGGAATCCTCGGCGACAAATATGTTGGTCTTGAGCCCGGTGGCGCACTCGAAGTTTTAAGCGATGGTGGTGAAATCACCATCACTCAATCCGCCATAGGCATCGAACAACTGATTGCGAAATACCTGTTTAGTGTTGATAACAAAGGCTCCTGATGATGAAATCACCCCTAATTAAAGCCACCCTAATTTTCCTGCTGCTGAGTTTCAGCCTGCAGACACAAGCCATGGAACCACGAGAAATAATTCAGCAAAGCGCGCATGAGGTGCTGACGAAAATTAATGCCAACCGGGCTGATTATGAGGCTAACCCAGAAAAACTCATACAACTGGTAGATGATGTGTTGATGCCGTGGTTTGATGATGTCTACGCGGCTAAATTAATCCTTGGTCGCCATGGGCGCGGGGTTCCAGCAGAAAAAATTCAACTATTTGCCAGCGCCATGCAGGACCTTCTGGTCGAACGCTATGCCAACAGCATGCTGGGTTTTGTCAGCAAAGATCAACTAGAAGTTTTGAAATTGCGTGGGAAAAACACAGAAAAGCTAACCCGTGTACGCGCACGAATCGCCCTCGCTAATAATCAGTGGGTACCGGTGGAGTATTCATTTCACAAGGTTGGAGATATGTGGAAAATGTTCGATGTAACCGCGGAAGGTATTTCCTATATCATCACCTACCGCAACCAAATTGGACCCATGGTTCAGGCCGATGGTATTGACGCTGTAATTGAAAACCTGCGCTCTGGCAGCGTTAAGCTGAAAGACTAATCAATTAAATAGAATGAAAAACAAATTGAATTCAGGCTTTGAAATACACGATGGCAAGATCAACTTGCAGGGCGATCTGACCCTGAGTACCGTGAAAGCGATCTACCAAAAAAGTCTGCCACTGGCAAAACTGACTAAACTTCCTGAACTGATAGACCTGCGAGGGGTTAACAGAGTAGATAGCTCAGGCTTGGCATTATTATTGGAATGGCAAAGCTGGGCGGTTGCCCATGATCACCGCTTTTGTTATTGCAATGTACCCGATAAGCTTTTGAAACTTGCATCACTTTGTGGTGCCACATTTGTATTAAATATGGTTTGCTGCGCCGATGAAAATTAAATCACCTCACCAATTCCTAAGCATACTGTTTTGCGTATTTTTACTTAGCGCATGTGCCACAAGCGGGCCAGTATCTGACCCTGAAAATGATCCCTGGGAGCACTATAACCGTTCAATACATAAATTCAATACAGGTTTTGACAAAGCACTGCTCAAACCAGTAACCAGCAGTTATCGCAAAATCGCCCCTAAACCCATTCGCAAAGGATTAGGCAATTTTCTTAACAACTTAGCCTACCCTAACACCATTCTTAATCTCCTCCTGCAAGGTCAGTTTCGTAAGGCATTAATCAGTACCGAGCGCTTTATATTCAATAGTACGGTCGGTATATTTGGTATCTTTGATGTCGCCAGTAACGCTGAAATCCCATTACACGATGAGGATTTAGGTCAAACACTGGCCGTATGGGGCTGGGATAATAGTCGTTATTTTGTGTTGCCGCTTTTTGGGCCATCAACCGTGCGCGATGGTGTCGCGCGACTTGGGAATAAATACTTCGATCCGGTCACTTACCTAGCAACTGAAGAAAACATCTGGTCACCTTGGGTTCTAGATAAACTTCATGTGCGTATTCGCCTGATGAATCAGGAAGAAATGATTAATTCCAGTTATGATCCTTATACCTTTATCCGCGATGCTTGGCTGCAGAACCGTGAGTTTAAAATCTATAACGGTGATACCCCAGCGCTGGATTATGAAGCATTTCTGGAAAACTGACCCGCCTCGACTCCATAAATAACCTAGGCAGCCACACCAACTCAATTACCCAAAGCTGCAGAAATTAGCACCGTTGAACAGTTGCGCCTGCTTATTAGAAAGAGTAATCTTTCTTATTTCTTGCGATTATTTACGGGAGGTATTTGCATGCTGCCAAGAACATTGTGCCTAATTGTGTTGGGTGCTTTATTGTTATGGGGGTGTGACAAAAACTCTGATTCAGAGGCTACTAAAGAGGTAGTCTTCAGGCATGCGCTCGAGGATTCACCCATCAGCCTTGACCCTGCACATGCCGCCACAGTCAGTGCTAAATTTTTGGCGGTTAACCTCTACGATACCCTGTACCGGTATAAATATCTTGCGCGCCCTTATGAGTTAGTGCCAAACCTGGCCACATCGATGCCGCAAATCAGTATTGATGGTCTGGAATACACCATCCAAATTCGTGCGGATACTTATTTCCAGGATGACCCGGCATTTATCAACGGTAGCGGCCGCGAAGTTACGGCCGCAGATTTTATTTATAGCATTAAACGCCAACTTGACCCTCAAACACGCGCTCAGGGCGCCTGGTTATGGGTAGATAACATCGCTGGCCTAAAAGCTTGGTCAGAGGCAGGCGCTGATTACAGCCTGCCGGTTAGCGGCCTGCAAGCCCCCGCCAGATACACTATTAAAATCACTTTGAATCAGGCCAACCCTCATTTCACTCACGCACTGGCGCAGGGCTTTGCCGCCATTGTGCCGGTAGAAGCCATTACCAAATGGGGCCGCGAATTTTCCAGCCGTCCGGTTGGTAGCGGCCCATTTCAACTGGCATCATTTAACACCACCCAAGCTGTATTGATGCGTAACAAAAATTACAGAGAAGATCTCTTTTCCCTAGAACATGAAGGCGGAAGTCGGGAAAACCACCCAAAACTAGCATCGAAAAACGACCAGAAATTACCATTATCAGATCGTATTGAGTTGCTGTTTATTAAAGATGATGTTGCTCGCTGGAACGCGCTTGAAAGCGATGATGTTGACAGCATACTGGCACCCGCTACTTTGTTAACGCAGATCCTTACAACTGATAGTGAAGCCAATACAGGCTTCAAACTAAAACCATCACTGATTGAAAAGTACAATATTCTAGCTGCACGGGAAGCCGGCTTTGTACGGATTAATTTCAATATGGATGATGCTAACATCGGTTATAGCACCGACCCTGAGCAAAACCAGGCAAATCATGCACTGCGTTGTGCGATCCGTAAAAGCTACAACTGGAAAGCCCGCAACCAAATATTTTCACAGGGCACAGGTCAAGTTTTTGCCGGGATAATTACACCCATAGTCAACGAGTTTGATCCGCAATTTTCTCCGGAATCCATTCGCCATGACCCTAGCGGTGCTCGCGAGTTATTACAGCAGCATGGTTGGAATGCAGATAATCTGCCTATGCTTACTTACGGATATTCAGTATCAGTTACTCAAAATCAGATGTTTGAACAGTTTCGCGGATTTCTAATCGAGATAGGCTATCCGGCAGAAAAAATCCAAGCACGAAAGTTCGCGAATTTTGGTGACTTTTTACGCGCAATGCATCAAAACAATCTCAATATCATTCCCTCCGGCTGGGAAATGGATTATCCCGATGCCAGCGATACCCTGCAACTGTATTACGGCCCCAATCGCACGCCGGGCTCTAATCATGCCAACTTTAATAACTCGGAATATGATCGCCTGTTTCGCAAAGCTCGTTATATGCCGAAATCACCAGAGCGAACTGCCTTACTGACACAGCTTAATCAAATCGTTACCGAGGCTTGCGTGACTATTTCAGGTCTGGCGCGTACGCGAATTTTTATCTGGAACAAACGCGCCAATATTATTCCCGACCGCGCTTTTACCGGAGGTTACTTCCTGCGCTTCGCTACGCTGGATACGGCTGGGGATAAGCCAGAATCACCGTAGTCTCCTGTGTGTAAGCAGCATGCTTCCCGCTGAGATCCCGGCTCGGAGGTCGGGAAGACAAACCATGGGGAGCCGTGAGCTGTTGATTTTATCTTTTGCTTTACTTCTCAGTGCCTAAATACACAAGGGTGGTGCTAAACTTAAGCCATGCCGATGTACCTTCGAAAAACCCTTCACAGCCTGAGCCTGCTTCTTGGGGTTACTTTCATCAGTTTTTTGTTGATGGTGTACTTTGGCCCCGACCGTAGTTATGCCATCGCCGGTAAGAATCCAGACACTGCCCAACTAGAAAAAATTCGTCAACAACTGGGTTATGATCAAGCATTTCTCAGTCGCTACTTCACACACATCAAAGACCTTGCCAGCCTTAACCTTGGGCAATCGGAAAGTAACGGAAAGCCGGTGTCACAACTGTTGGCAGAGACAATACCGGTGTCTTTATTGGTATTGTTACCCGGTTTTCTGGTCGGTAATCTGCTGGCTTTGCTATTGGCAATGGTGGCCGCCTGGTACCGACACAGTTGGCCGGACCGACTGCTCACCAACCTCTCGCTTGCCGGGGTCAGCATCAGCTTTTTAATCATCATTATTCTGCTCTCAACTTGGTTGTGCACAC
>JAKITM010000085.1 GCA_021648045.1 Lysobacterales bacterium | reverse complement strand
TCGGCGAACAACCGAATGGTCTGTTCCCGATTGTGTTGTTGCACCTCGGTGCTGCGCTTTCTGGCATCTGTTCTAAGCATGCTCCCGAGTATAACATCTTGGGTATTTTAAAGCTAGGTTAATAGTTGGCTAAATGACAAGGATGTATGTTATGAATAAATTTATATGGGGCGCTGTGGCGTCTATTTTTCTGTTACTATCGGCTGAAGCTGTTTATGCGGATGGTCCGATGGAAGAAGTGCATGTAACCGGCCAACGAATTTATCCTCCTGGGATGAGTAGTGATTTTCCCCTTGCAGGGGGTGGTCTCAGTTTTAACCCTGGTAATGGCGGGTCAGTAGATGAGCTTGATGAAGAGGATGAAGACAACCGCTGTACTGTAGCTCACTTTTATGTTGGCCCGCTAACAGCCCAAGGTGCCCTTGAGAGAAACGCAGCACTTGATTCAATTCGAGACCTTTTCGCAGATGGTTCTGGCGTTACTGCAGCCGCTTTAGTCGGCAGCATTCTAGGCGGCGTACTTATACCCGGTCTTATCGGGGTTGTAACTCGAAGTATGGTAGACAGCATGCTTGATGGTCCACCGTTTGCTTGTGGTAACCTCATTCACTATGATATTGGGTCTTGTAAAGCAGGTGGTGAGCTACTACTCAACGGGGTGCAAATGAATATACTTACCGGTACATGCTGATAACTGAGCTAAACTTATAAGGCTGGAAATGATGGTAGCAGTAGCACGGTCGTAAGTTTCCGCTATAACCTGAAAGGGGAGCGGGTTCTACGACCCGTTCTAACCCTGTATTGAGGACCTAAACGCATGGCTCGCTTTAAACGTAAACCGCTTAACAGAAAAGAGCAGAATCTTAAGTTTATTTCACTTGTTATATCAGCATCATTGTTGTTTTTTTATTTTGATATTCCGACCCTAAAATCCATCTATCCTTTCTCAATTCCTTTTTATGGGGCAATATTTTATATAACTATTGGCGGACTTATGATCGCCCTGCTTGCTTACATGTTTATTTACATATATAAATTCTTTGAATGGTTATATCTTAAAATTACACGGAAGCCTCATGAACAATAAACGCTCTTTCCTCTTACTATTACTGATAGCTGTAATAGTAATAATCACATATGGGTTTGTTCAAGATAATTCTGTAAGTTTAAATTCTTCAGACCTACTCCAAGATACCGTTGATGATACCGAGAGCGAGCTCGCTAAGCTCGATAGCAACAATATAAAAAAAACACCAACCATTGCAGGAGCCACAGCGGACACTCAGTCAGCTCTGCAATTAGTTGCCCCACCAGTTAACCCAAGTGAGGCTGCAATAGAGTTAGATCATCGCTACACGAGCGATAATGACTTAGGCAACCCTAACTCTGCTGTTTCTAGATTATTTCAATTATCTATAGGCATTTACGAAACACCTGAAGATGCCAGAAATGCCATAGATGTGTACATGCAAGATAGCGATGAAAATCCTTACATTACCGCACTACTGGCAACTCTTTGCAAAATCAACAACCATCCTTTCCGAGTTGAGAATTTCAAAAACCATGAAAAGCCTCTAAATTCTGCGCTCTACCCTAGCTGCAAATATTTCACCAAGCGATATGACCCGTTCTGGAAGGTATTAAAGCTTGCCCGAAATGGGGATGAGTATATGCAGCTTATTGCCTCAGATATATTCAGGCAAGCAATAGGCCGGTACAGCATAAAGCACTACTCTGATCCGTTGGAGTATATGATTTTACGAGATGAGGTTTTTGGCTATTTAGAATCGCTTGCGGCTAAAGGTGTTGCATCTGCCGCCAGCAAATTACATTGGGAATATATGGGAGGAAAGGCTCCCGACCCATCTTTTCTTCCTAAGAATAAATTGCTAGCATATTACTACGGTAAATTAGCTGAAAAACTAGGTAGTCAAGATATCCACACTACAGGCCTTAACCGGATTGAGCGGGGTTTGACTACGGAAAAAATAACATATATTAATCAAAGGCTTGATGCCGTGTGAAATTGGGGGCAGACTCGCCATGTAAGACTGCCTAGGCAATGAGATAAAAAGTCAATAAGATCCCGAGAAGATCCCGAGGACAGGCATCAAATAGAACCATTCCCGTTTTTGCCACGAGATAAAATCTCTCATTGCCGACAATAGTGCGGGTAAAATCACTTGGTTTTTATAAAAAACATCTGTATTACCCGACACAGGTGTCAGGGTCTGGAGGAGCTTCATGTGAGCATCCCATAGGGCATGCCATAGACAGGCATTCGGTAGAGGCATTCCAGGGCGTAAGCAAAACCACCGAGGCAGCTTTTAATCCTGTATCAGTGGCCTTCGGAAAAAGCCGTTAAGCGGCAAGCATGGCAAACGCACAAGCATTGTACTAAACTGAGAACCAGTTCAACGCACAAAGAGGGAATCCGGTGGCAATAGATACACCGTCGCATAACAAATCGTTTCACTGGACGCGTTTAAACCTGGGGCACGATTTCGCGGAAAGTTCAATCATGCGCGCTAGTAAACTCAATCGTTAGCTGCACATGAAATATCTACTCAAATTACTCTCAGTGCTATGCACGGTCAGTGTCTTATCTGGGTGTGTTCATTCAGGACAGTATAATTCGTCTATACAGATTCTCTTTGTTGGAAATAGCCTGACATACTACAACGATGTTCCAGCGATGGTTGGCGAAATCTATTCGGCCATGGGTGATCATCACGATGTCGAAACAGATATGCTGGCTCAAGGCGGGTATTCGATTGAGCAACACCTTTCTAACGATATATTGAAATCTACTCTGGCTAATTCGGAATATGATGTTGTGATATTGCAGGATTTTGGTGGGTGGCCTCTTTGTTCCACCACAATTGATGCCTGCTCATCTACTTCTGACCCGTTATCAGAAGCGATCGATCTGGTCAGATTATCTGGGGCACGACCAATTTGGTTTTCTACATATCAAGAAACTCCTGATTTTCAACGAGAATTATCCAGAGAGGCACATCGGATTGCAACGAGCTTGGATGTTGAGATTGCTGATGTCGGTGCTGCTATGCTTGCCTTTTCGTCAGCTAATGATGTGACCGACATAATTCTACCAAACCATCATCCAAACACCTTAGGTTCATGGATTGCTGCTGCAACAATCGCTCGTTCGTTAATCGGTAAACCCCTCCCTGAAGTGTTGGTGCTGGATTCCATCTGTAGACAAATTTGGCAAGGCTCACGATTAAGCGCTAATCAGTTGGCATCTGCACAGCAATCAAAAAAAGACGAGTGTGATCGCCTTGCTCCGGGTTTGCTTCAGAAGGTTGTTACGGCAGCTAACAAATCATTAAACACGCACGCCAGCGGTGCTGGCGCCGGTTAAATCAAACATTGAGGCTGTAGAAAAACCCCAACCGCCCTACTTTATTGAAAACTGCGGTGTGTATCACATTGATTATTAATGATATATTTTTACAATAAATAGGAATTTTTAATATTTAGAGGTTTTTCTACAGCCTCGGTTTTTCTACAGCCTCGTTAGCTGTCTGCGACGCAAAAGCATAACATAAATTTCCCAAAAATGTCTTTGTGGTGTATTATTGAACCACATCTAGAGTTATGGTGAATAAAATGACAAGACAAAGCATTACATTAACTATGCCAAATGATAATTGGTTGAAGAATCAAATTCAAAGCAAAGAATATACAAGCAAAAGTGAAGTGGTAAATGATCTAATAAGAAAAGCCCGTGCTAAACAAGGTGAAATTGAGTTTATTCAAGCTAAATTGAAAAAGTCAGAAAATAGTGGCTTTATTATACAATCTAGTGAGGAAATATTGACAGAATTCAAGGATGAATTACGTCATGACGGAAAGTTATAAACTATCTTTAGAAGCAAAAGAGGACTTACGGCGCATATATCTGTACGGGTTTGAAAATTGGGGCGAAGAGCAAGCAGATAAATATTATTTTTCACTTTTTGAGTGTTTTGATTTAATAGCTGAAAAGCCATATATGTACCAAACCGTTGATTATATTCGTAAAGGCTACAGGCACTGCGTACACGGTTCTGATACGATTTATTTTCGTATAGATCATAAAAGTCGTTGAGATTATAAATATAATTGGACAACAAAAAATATAAAAAAGCTAACAAGAGCCATCAACACGGACAATTCACTGCGTGTTTTTTGAGAATATCGAGGAAAAATTGACCTAGATATTGATCTTAACGAAATCAGAGATCGTCATTAATGGATGTATTGGTTGATACTTCAATATGGATAGATTATTTTAAGGCGGGTGATAGCTCCCAAGATTTAGATTATTTAATTGACGAAAACATTGTTGTTATTAATGATATTATTCTTACCGAGTTAGTCCCCTATTTATGAGGTACCGTCCTCATGGTATTGGTAGTTGACTCTACCGGTCAATCCGCATAATAGTTCGTAGGGAATGCTGCCGATACTGCAGGCCAAGTTTTCTACGGGTAATTCTGGTCCCCATAAAATGACTTCATCGCCTGACTCAGCCTGAACCCCAAGAGCTTGCAGCGGGCGTAGATCAATCGATAGCATATCCATTGATACTCGCCCAACAATCGGGCATTTAACGCCCTTTAGCATCAACATGGCCGATTTTTCGCCGGTATGACTGGAAGCCAGATAAGGATAACCGTCGCCATAACCAATGGCAACGACGCCGATTGGCATATTTTCAGAGCAAGAATAAGTGCCGTTATAACCCACCAAATCACCTGCCTGGCATGCTTTAACGGCAAGCAGGCGGGAGCTAAAACGCATCACCGGTCGCAGACCTAAATTGGCGCCGCAACCCTGTGCTAATGGTGAAACCCCAAACAGCATTAATCCGCAGCGAACCATATCGCCGTGGGCTTGGGGGTAATTTAAAATTGCGGCTGAATTGGCCAGCGTTTTCGGTAAGTCGATTCCAGCAACTGTGGCCTCGAAGCGTGATATTTGTGCTAGAACTGATGAATTATCAGGCTCATCTGCTGAAGCAAAGTGTGTCATTAAACCCAAAGGATATTGCTGGAGCTGTTGTAAAATAGCGTTGAGCTGATCCGCAGGAAAACCCAAGCGGTTCATTCCTGTTTCCAGCTTGATCCACAGCCGTTGTTTAAAACTATCTCTCCGAGTCGCTAATAATTCCAGCTGAGAGTGTTGATGCACAACCACCTCGGTTTCCAGTTCGATGGCAGCATCCAGTTCCGCCACATTGGCAAAGCCCTGCAGCAACACCAAGCGTCCCTGCCAGCCATTAGCTCTAAGTGTTGTGGCTTCCTCTAAAGTTGCCACACCCGCTGCATCAGCCGTAGCAAGCGCTGGAGTAATTGATGCCAACCCATGACCATAGGCATTGGCCTTTACCACCGCCATTAGCAGGCTTTGCGGTGCCAGCTTAGCAATAACTGAAATATTATGCGTGAGAGCGTTGAGATCTATTCTGGCAAGGGTGCGAAACTGCACTAGTCATCACCATAATAGTGCTCGGAAACATAATTGGCAAAACGCAAAAATGGGCCCTGGAACGATAATCGCACGGTACCAGTAGAGCCATTACGGTGCTTGCCAATGATAATCTCTGCCATGCCCTTATCTTTGGTGGTTTCCGGATTGTAAATTTCATCGCGGTAGATAAACAGGATTAAATCTGCATCCTGCTCAATCGCCCCCGAGTTATGACTAACAATACCATCCGCCAACCAGGAAGCAGGCCCGGGGACGGTGAGGTCATACACATCCTCTTCGCCTTTGGCCTTTATTTCAACAACCCTATCCCAGAAAACATCGCTGTTGGCATGCATCTGCAATTGTCTGTCATCGAGCATATCAGCATAGGTCTGGATAACTTCACGGGAGGGCGAAAAATTAAAATGTGCCATGCCGCCATAGGCAGTCCCACGGATTGATGCGGCTTTACGGGTAGTAATTCCCTTGAGCATCAATTGTTCGCGAATGTAGCTGAATATTTCCTGTGGTAATGAATCCACATTGGTGACCGATTTTTTGCCGCGTAAAATCCCTGCAAGCTTATCCGCCTGCAGCCTGCGTGGCCCGAATGCACCCACACCAGACAAAAAAGATTGCTGCATTTCCCTGCCCGTTATGGTGACCAGATAGCCCGGCCTATAATTAGCCTTTTGGGTTTTGCGAATTCGCGCGACAATACCCAAACGCAATAATAATACGGCAACATCTTTCGCCAACTGCGGACTGTTAGTGGAGTAATGGATTACATGACTACCTTTTTGGCCAGGTTTACGACTAAATATAGTGCCATCTGCTGCCCATAAATGGCGCAGCAGTAGTCCGGTTTGAGTATTACTTAGTTTAAACCCAGCGGTAGGTATATGTTTTTGGTGCGAGCGCTGGTCGAATATTCCCAATTCACGCAACCATAAATTCATCCCCGCCGGATGCCAGCGATTGCCGTTCCCACTGAAGACTAACTGGTGCCAGCTACCTTCGCTTTCATGTCGATTAACTGTCAGGCCGAACTCCTGCTCTGCTGCATCACGGACAAGCGCACTATTTTCTTCAGAGTTGGTGGTATAGCGCAGCGGCTGACCTTTGAGATAACTACCGTCACCAATCATTTGGCCTAATAATGCCACCCGTAAATCCGGCCAGCTTTGGGCGGATTCCGGTTCGGGTAAGTGCCTTGCTAGGGCCAGACGATCGCCAGTTTTTAAATCCCCAAGTTCCCGCCAACCATCAAATGCGAACATTCTGTGGCCGGCAGTAGCACGAAACTTACGCCCACTGGCCAGGCTGATTTCAAATACCGGTTTAGTTCCGACTTTCCAGACTTTGTCGCTACGGCAGCTAATCAATTTTTGATCTTCTGTGAGCGCAATTACATCCGGGGTTTTGCCGACCAGTTCACGAATGGGTATATGCTGACCATCTGCACAAACCACACGGGTATCACCGCTTACGCACTCGCGCAAATCCGCCATTACCGGGCGCTTATTCGGACGCTGCTCAAGGGATCGATTCAACTGTGAGAGCGCCAGTACGGGAATATTGAGTTCCTTGGCTATCGCCTTGAGGGTTCGCGATATTTCTGAAATTTCGGTAGCGCGGTTTTCGTTATTGCCTGGTATTGCCATCAACTGCAGGTAATCCACGACTAGTAAGCCGATATTGTGTTCTTTTTTCAAGCGTCGGGCGCGGGCGCGTAATTCTGAGGGGCTTAATGAAGGGGTTTCATCGATAAAGAATTTGGTTTTGCCCAGCATAGTCATAGCAGAGGTTAAATTCGGCCAGTCTGCATCTTCCAGTTGCCCGGTGCGTAGTTTGCTCTGGTCGATTTGACCCAAGGATGAAAACAAGCGCATTACCAATTGCAGTGATGACATTTCCATGCTGAAAACGGCCACCGGAATATCGTGACGGATGGCGGCATTCTCGGCGATATTCATGGCAAATGTGGTTTTCCCCATGGCCGGCCTGCCGGCAATAATAATAAGGTCTGAGGGCTGCATTCCGGCCGTCATTTTATCCAGATCGCTAAAGCCTGTGGCCACCCCGGTAATATCTTGAGCGTTGGTATGCAGGTCGCGGATTTTTTCAAAGGCTATTTTTAGGGTATCCGACATGGTGACATAGCTTTTACCACGCTTAGATTGATCTGCAATCGCAAAAACTGCGCGTTCGGCTTCTTCCATTAATTCGCTGGAATCTTTACCATCGGAACGAAAAGCGCTATTGGTGATTTCGCTACCAATCTCAATTAACTGTCGCAATACCGATTTTTCTCGCACGATATCCGCATAGGAGCGAATATTGGCGGCACTCGGGGTGAAATTTGCCAGTGATGTAATATATGCACCGCCATCAACGCGCTCAAGTAGGCCGTTAGACTCAAACCAGCCACTCACAGTAATGGCATCGGTGGGACTGCCTTTATCATTTAATTCTTTCACCGCTCGCAAAATCAACTGGTGATCCTGACGGTAAAAATCTTCCTCAATCACAATATCGGCAATCTGATCCCATGCTTGACCGGAAAGCAATAAGCCACCAAGGACTGCCTGTTCGGCATCGATAGAGTGCGGGGGGACTTTGAGTTGTTCGACTTGGGATGTGGCGGTTTTGGGCATGCAGATCTCAGTGCGTAGTTAAGTAAAGAAGCAACGCTTGTCTTGTGTATTCACATTAACACTTAAAAAAAACGGCCCAACCGATTTCTCGAGTGGGCCGTCTAGCATATACGATTTTTAATCCCTCGGCTTAGCCAATAGGAAAATAAATCGGTTTATTCAGCTGCGGTTTTTTCTGCATCTGCAACTTCAGCTTCACCTTCAGCTTCACCTTCGGCTTCTGCGGCAGCTTGAGACTCAGCAGAATCGATCGCTTCAGCAATGGCATCAGCACTAGCTTCAGCAACAGCATCGCCATCGATGATACCCGGCACATTGACGCTTTCGTCTTCTGAACGAACGGAAACGACAACAACTGCATCAACATCAGCATGCAGATGCAAAGGAACATCGTAATTACCAATATGACGAATAGCACCTTCGCCCATGGTAACTTCAGATTTCTCTATCGCATGACCCAGTTCAGTTAGGCTGTCTGCGATTTCACGCGGACCGATTGAACCATACAGTTTGCCTTCTGGGCTGGTGGCTACAATGTATTCAAGTACCACATCAATCATTGCATCGCGACGAGCGCTGGCAGCTGCCATTTTCTCGTTGGCAATCAGCATCAGCTCTTCACGACGAGTTTCGAAATGCTCGACATTGGCTTTAGTGGCTCGGATCGCTTTGCCCTGAGGAACCAGGAAATTGCGGCCGAAGCCAGGTTTTACATTAACGCGCTCACCCAGATCACCCAGGTTTGCAACTTTCTCGAGTAAAATTAACTCCATGATAAGTCTCCTGAATACTTAGTGATTGTCGGTATAAGGCAACAGAGACAAGAAGCGCGCGCGTTTTACCGCGGTTGACAGCTGACGCTGATATTTGGCCTTAGTACCAGTGATACGGGAAGGAATGATTTTTCCAGACTCGCCAACATACTGTTTCAGTGTGGCGATATCTTTATAATCAATCTCGGTTACACCGTCTGCAGTGAAACGGCAAAACTTTCTACGACGAAAATAGCGTGACATATCAGTCTCCTTTATTCAGCAGTGGGAGCTTCAACAGAATCTGCTGCAGCTTCGGTGGTTTCAGCAGGTGCTTCAGCGGCAGGTGTTTCAACCTTCACCTCTTCACTTGCACGGGCAGTAGCACGGGCGGCGGCACGCTGTTCGCGTTCACGCTCACGGGCTACTTTTTCTTCTTTAACTTTCATCATCAGTGATGCGTCAGTTACTGCATCCTCGCGTCGAATGGTTAAGTGCCGCAATACCGCATCGTTGAAGCGGAAAACACCTTCCAGTTCAACCAATGTGTCGCTGCTGCATTCTACATTCATCAGCACATAGTGTGCTTTGTGCAGTTTAACGATAGGGTATGCCAGCTGACGCCGACCCCAGTCTTCCATCCGGTGGACGGTGCCTTTGCTGTCTTCGATGATAGCCCGGTAGCGATCTATCATCGCTGGGACTTGCTCACTCTGATCCGGGTGGACCATGAAGCATATTTCGTAATGTCTCATTGTTGTATCCTTTCGGTTTTGTGACCGGATGAACCCACCCAGTCTGCAAAGCTCCCCGTAAGCTAGTAATATCAATTAAAACCACAGTGGAGCAAGAATCAGCATAGGGCTATAAACCGGTATGCTGAGCCGAACAATTATACAGGGTTTAATCAGAATTTGGTATTTTATTACCATGCGTAGGTAGGCATTCATGCCCACGCAACGAAACTATACATCTCCGAGAAAAGGTTCGGCTTGGTTGGTTTTTACGCGTGGGCATAAATGCCCACCCTTCTATGAAGCACAAAGTCAAGCCTCTGGTTAAAATATCCCCTTCCCGATTTTCGGGCTATTAGGGCATCACTTGTTATCTAGTCTTTCTGTTCT
>JAKITM010000084.1 GCA_021648045.1 Lysobacterales bacterium | reverse complement strand
GGTATCGCTATTCGCATGATGGCATCCGCATTGATACCCAAACTGATGATGATTCTATCGGTGGGCATTTCCTGCACATGTTGCACGGTAAAAAACCATCTGAACTGCACGCGCGGGTGATGGATGTTTCCTTGACCCTTTATGCCGAGCATGAATTCAATGCCTCTACCTTCACCGGCAGGGTGGTTGCATCTACATTATCTGATTTGTTTTCCTGTGTAACCGCTTCTATCGGCGCGTTACGCGGCCCACTGCACGGTGGTGCCAACGAAGAAGCCATGGCCTTGATTGAAACCCTGGATTCAGCAGAACATGCAGAAACAGAAATCAAACGCAAGTTGGCAGCGCGTGAATTGATCATGGGTTTCGGGCACGCGGTATATAAAAAACGCGACCCGCGTAATTCAATTATCAAGAGTTGGTCAAAACGGCTGGCCCAAGAGGTCGGTGACACCGTGCTTTATTCGGTCTCTGAAACTGTAGAACGGGTAATGAAAGAAGAAAAGGGCATGTTTGCCAATGCCGATTTCTTCCATGCATCAGCCTATCATTTCTTGGGTATTCCAACTCGCCTGTTTACCCCGATATTTGTGATGTCACGGTGACCGGCTGGACTGCACATTGTTTCGAGCAGCGCGCCAATAACCGGATTATCCGTCCAACTGCCGACTATATCGGCCCTGAAGATAGAACTGTTAACCTCATCGACGAACGAAAATAGTGCTTCTTCAAGGTGATAATTACGGACTCAGAGATTACCAGGTACTACAGGACAAGGCGCAGACCGCAGGGAATGGTTTATCCTTCTCAAGGGTTGTAACGCCGTACTGTAGTGTCTGGGAATCTCCCTTCGGGCGAGCCGGGAAATGGTCGTCCGTGGTGTTGTTGGCACGGGCCGGGCCATTACCTGCGAGACACGCCTTACGGCCAACCACTTCCCGGCTCGATGAGCCCTTAATTATCACCTTGAAGGAACACTGATATGTCCGCAATAGGAACCCGCAGCACAGAACGCCCAAATTATGACCAGGTATTAGTCGATATTGCCGACTATGTGTGTGATTACGAAATCACCTCTGATGAAGCCTGGAAAACCGCGCGTTACTGCCTGATGGATTCATTAGCCTGTGCAACCTTAGCGATGGATTTTCCCGAATGTACCAAATTGCTGGGGCCGTTGGTACCAGGGGCAATATTGCCCAATGGTGCGCGGGTGCCGGGCACTGCCTGGGAGCTGGATCCGGCGCAGGCGGCTTTTAATACCGGTATGTTGATCCGCTACCTAGATTTCAACGACACCTGGTTAGCAGCTGAATGGGGTCATCCTTCCGATAACCTCGGTGCTATTTTATCTGTCGCCGATTATATTTCCCGGCGTAACATCGCCAAAGGTGATGCACCCATCACCATGCGTGAAGTATTGGTCGCCATGATCAAAGCCCATGAAATACAGGGTGTATTGGCGCTGGAAAACAGCTTCAACAAAGTCGGTCTCGATCATGTATTGCTGGTGCGGATAGCCTCTACCGCTGTTTGTACACATATGCTTGGTGGCAGTCGCGAAGATATAATTAATGCAGTTTCCAATGCCTTTGCCGATGGCGGTGCCCTGCGAACTTATCGCCATGCACCCAATACCGGCTCGCGTAAATCTTGGGCTGCAGGCGATGCTTGCCGGCGCGCAGTGACTTTAGCTTTGATGGCAGTGAAGGGCGAGATGGGCTATCCATCGGTTCTTAGTGCTAAAGTTTGGGGCTTTTATGATGTGTTGTTCAAGGGCAATGAATTTAAATTCCAGCGCGAATATGGTTCTTATGTAATGGAGAATGTGCTGTTTAAAATTTCCTTCCCAGCTGAATTTCACGCACAAACGGCGGTGGAATGTGCCTATAAGTTGCACGCCGAAGTCAAAGACCGCCTTGATGACATCGAAAAAATTACTGTAGAAACTCAGGAAGCCGGCGCGCGTATTATTGATAAGTCTGGCCCATTGGCAAATTTCGCCGACCGGGATCACTGTTTGCAATATATGATCGCCGTGCCAATGATTTTTGGTGAATTAACCGCCGCCAGCTATAACGATGATATTGCCAACGACCCGCGGGTAGATGCCTTGCGCGAAAAAATGGTTGTGAGTGAAAACCCGCAGTTTACAGTGGAGTATTTTGATCCAGAAAAACGCGCTATCGGAAATGCCATCCAGGTTTTCTACAAAGACGGCACAAAGTCAGAACGCATCCATATCGACTACCCCATTGGCCACCGTCGTCGTCGCGAAGAGGGCATGCCTGTTCTGGAAGCTAAATTCAGGTCAGCTCTTGCAGGTTTCTATTCCGCCAGACAGGCAAAAGCCATAGAAGCCGTCTTTGCCGATGCCGATGTGCTCGACTATAAGCTGGTAAACCGCTATATGGATTTGTTCAGTACTTAAAGGCACCGTCCCCAAAGTACAAGCAATAAAAAACCCGGCCTTGGCCGGGTTTTTTATTTATGCTTTGAATAACTCTAACGCTTCATAAAGTTAAAGAATTCATCATTGGTTTTGGTGGCTTTCATCTTATCCAACACAAATTCAATCGCCTGGATTTCATCCATCGGATGGAGAACTTTACGTAGAATCCAAACCTTCTGAATCAGGTCTTGATCAATCATCAATTCTTCACGACGGGTGCCGGACTTATTGATATCGATAGCCGGGAATACGCGTTTTTCTGAAATCCGCCTGCTCAGGTGGACTTCCATATTACCGGTGCCTTTGAATTCTTCGTAGATCACTTCATCCATACGCGAACCGGTGTCTACCAGGGCTGTGGCGATGATAGTTAATGAACCGCCTTCAACAACATTTCTTGCAGCACCGAAAAAGCGTTTCGGGCGTTGCAGAGCGTTTGCATCTACACCACCACTAAGAACCTTACCGGATGATGGTGCCACCGTGTTATAGGCGCGCGCCAGACGGGTGATGGAATCCAGTAGGATCACTACATCGTGTTTGTGCTCAACCAGGCGCTTGGCGCGCTCAATCACCATTTCGGCTACCTGTACATGACGGGTTGCTGGCTCATCAAATGTTGAGGATATAACCTCGGCATCTACTGATCGCATCATTTCTGTAACTTCTTCCGGGCGTTCATCAATTAACAGGATGAACATTTTACAATCAGGGCTATTAGCACGGATGCTAGCAGCGATATTTTGTAGCATTAATGTTTTACCGGCTTTAGGCGGTGAAACCACCAAGCCGCGCTGGCCCTTACCAATGGGTGACATTAAATCAATAATGCGTGAAGTGATATCTTCAGTCGAACCGTTTCCGCGTTCCAGAATTAACTGCTTACGCGGGAATTCAGGGGTCAGGTTCTCAAACAGAACTTTGTGTTTGGCTTTATCAGGTGTTTCATAGTTCAGTTTTTCAACCTTGAGCAGGGCGAAATAACGCTCGCTGTCTTTAGGTGGCCTGATTTTGCCTTCGAGCATATCACCGGTACGCAAGGAAAAGCGTCTGATTTGGCTGGGAGACACATAGATATCATCCGGGCCTGCCAGATAAGAGCTGGAAGGACCGCGAAGGAAGCCGAAGCCGTCCTGCAGAATTTCGAGCACCCCATCTCCATAAATGTCGTCGCCTTTACGCGCGATTTTTTTCAGGATGTTAAAAATAATGTCCTGTTTGCGGGAGCGGCCAACATTGTCAATGCCAATTTCAGTGGCGATTTCAAATAGTTCAGAGATGGATTTTTGCTTTAGATCAGATAGATTCATGAAGTTGTTTGTTTAAGTTAATTATAGGTTTAAGTTGAGGCCGATTGAAAATCAGGCGCAATTGGGGGTAAATTGTTTTATTTAATTATATTTTTTTGGATGGTTTTGAAACAAATCCGGCGGGTCCGCCAAGAAGATAAGTCAATTTAACACAGTTGTTGGGTCACAGTCCAGAAAAACCGATTAAATATAAGTCCCGTAATTAACGGAGGCTTATATTAGGTGAGCTTATAGTGGGTCAAGAATCGATTGAGCCTAGACTGCGGCTTCAATAAATTCTTTTAACTGACCCTTGGTAGCCGCACCAACGCGGGTAGAATGGACTTCGCCATCCTTGAAGATCATCAGTGTTGGAATGCCACGGATGCCGTATTTTTGGGCAATGGCGGCATTAGTATCGACATCTACTTTGGTAATAGTGATCTTGTCACCAAAGTCAGTGGCGAGTTCTTCCAGTACCGGTGCGATCATTTTGCAGGGTCCGCACCATTCCGCCCAGTAGTCCACTAGTACCGGGCCATCCGCGCCCAGGACTTCAGAATCAAATTCACTTTCAGTAATATTCTTGATATTTTCGCTCACAGAGTTCTCCTGCTGTATCATTGGGCGGTGGCGTATTGTGTACGCTGAGTATTTAGTGCCGGTTTGTTTAGTATAATCTGACCTGCAGTTGGGAAGTTTTCTTTCCACAGGTAATAATTTCTACCTACTAATATCGTGGTCAGTGAAGTGAAAATCAAGTGTTTTTAATAAAACTTCTCTGTATCTAATAATTATATGTGATTCAAACGGGTTGCCAGGGGCAGTCGGGTTGATCCTGAGAATGAGAAAAATATGAGCAGTAACCCTTTATCTGATGTTCGTTTTGATAGCCTTGACCTGCAACCGGAAATTCTGGCAGGTGTAAAAGATGCAGGATTTGAGTATTGCACGCCTATCCAGGCGGGTACTTTACCTATTGCTCTGGCGGGCAAAGATGTAGCTGGGCAGGCACAAACAGGAACCGGTAAAACGGCAGCCTTTTTACTGGCGACTTTTCATAAGCTATTAGCGGCACCTGCGGTGGAATCTGAAGCAGGTAAGCCACATAAAATTCGGGCATTAATGATTGCACCCACGCGTGAATTGGCTTTGCAAATTCACCATGATGCAGTCATTTTGGGCAAGCACACCGGTTTAACTTTCGGCTTGGCCTATGGCGGGGTTGATTATGATAAACAGCGTACTGCACTGCAATCCGGTTTTGATATTCTGATAGGCACGCCGGGCAGGGTCATAGATTTCGCCAAACAGGGAGTTTATTCCCTTGCTGGCGTTGAGGTTATGGTGCTGGATGAAGCAGACCGCATGTTTGACCTGGGTTTTATCGATGATATTCGTTTTATTTTACGCCGATTGCCAAAGCCAGATCGCCGACAAAGCCTGATGTTCTCAGCAACTCTCGGTTTCAAAGTAACTGAATTGGCTTACGACTACATGAACGACCCGGAAATGATAGTCATTGAGGGCGAAAAAGTCACTGCAGATAATGTTGTGCAGTCGGTTATTTATCCGGCGAATTCGGAAAAATTACAATTATTGGTACACCTGCTAAATGAGATGGAAGATGATTCCCATGTGATGGTCTTCAGTAATACTCGTTCCGGCGCCGACTTGGTTGATCGCACCCTGCGCGCCAATGGTTTTAGTTCTGGGGTAATATCCGGGCGAGTACACCAGCGCAAACGCCAAACCCTGCTACGCCAGTTTCATGATGGCGAGTTGAAAATTTTGGCAGCCACAGATGTTGCTGCCCGGGGTTTGCATATTCCCGATGTAACCCATGTGATTAATTTTGACCTGCCGCAGATCGCTGCAGATTATGTACATCGGGTAGGGCGGACTGCTCGTTTAGGCGCCAAGGGTGATGCAATTAGTTTCGCTTGTGAGAACTCGGCCATTTACCTGCCGGATATTGAAAAATTGATTGGTTATCGAATCCCGATGAATCAGGTTGATACCACTAATCTACCCAGGGTCACCATTCCCCCGGCCCCACCACGCAAACCCCGCCCGCATGGAAAATCCGGAAATCGTGGCAGGAGCGGTGGTCGTTCCCACGGACAATCTCGACGGCGCTAAGCCATAAAATCCGGAGTCAATGCGACCGCAAGCTGTGTTGGTCGCTATAATTTAGCCAAATGTTGACTCCGGCCTCTGAATTGCTGATTTATACCGTATAATTCTAGACCATGGATCGCATTAGTCTAAACAACATCTATCAACCACTAAATTGGCTGTTAATGCTGCTGGTGGCTTGGATGTTGATTCGTCTACTATGGCTTGGCCTGATGCCGGCCGACCCAATATTAAAACCCGCCGCAGTTGCACAAGCACCCTCTACAGTTCAGCGGGCAGCTTATGTGCCATTGTCCGGTCGCCACCTTTTTGGTGTGTTTGAAGAAAAACAATTGGTTAGCCACTATGTAGATGCCCCCGAAACCAGTCTTAATTTATTGCTCAGGGGAATTGTTTCCGGAGAAACGGATCAAGATGGCTTTGCTATTATCCGTAACAGCAAAGGTAAGGAAGCTGTCTATCGTGTGGGCAGGGATTTACCGGGTGGTGGCGAGGTTCGTGGAATATTTTACGACCGGGTGGTTTTGTTTCGCGACGGCCAATATGAAACCTTGCGCCTGCGTCTAGATCAGCAATTAGCAGCAACAGATGCGCCATTTTCTGTTGAACCCTCTAGCGCTAACACCATCACTGCCAGCAGCATCAAAACCCCATTGGGAGCGAGTTCAGTGCCTTCTGCACGGAGTAAATATGCGCTCAATGTTTCGGCTATGGCGAGCAGTTATGGCCTGGTAAAGGTGCCGTCCGGGGGTTACCGTATCAGCTTGGGTAGAAATGCCAGCCAGTTGGTTAAACTCGGTCTGCGAAATGGCGATATCATCCTCAGTGCAAATGGGGTTAAACTGGACGATGAACAGGCTGTTGAAAGCCTGATTGGCCAAGTTATGCAGGGAGAGGGTCTTAGCCTTGAGGTATTACGGCACGGGCAAAAACAGATGCTGCAGCCAGATTTAAAGTCTTTGCTGCAATAGCTTTGAGTTGTAGGCTAGGTAAAATAGAAAAAGCAAACTTATAACAATCAAACAAATGGTTAATAGTTAATATGATAATCAACCGCTTAAAAGTCAATCGCCTGAAAACCAATCGCTTAAAACTAAGTATTTTTAGCCTGTTTCTCGGCCTCAGCCTGTTCAGCCTTAATACCCAGGCGCAGGAGCACACGCTAAACTTACAGGATGCTGAAATCCAGACCCTGGTAGCCACGGTTTCAGAAATTACCGGCCGAACATTTATCATGGATCCATCGGTTACTGGCAAAGTAACGGTTATTTCCAATGCGCCAATGGATGAAAACGGCATTTATGCAGCTTTCCTTTCAGTGCTGGAAGTCCACGGATTGGCTGCTGTAGACAACGGCAATGTTATTAAGATTGTACCCAGCCTTAAAGCAATGCAAAAAGGCGGCCACCAAAGTCGTGCTTTTGCGGATGAAATTGTTACCCGAGTGATTGCGGTTAAACATATTCCGCCTTCAGAATTGCTGTCTCTTTTGCGGCCTTTATTACCGCCTAACGCCCAGTTGGTCGCGCACGATAATGCCCGCCTGTTACTGGTTTCAGATCGCGCTGCTAATGTAGACCGGGTACAGAAATTGGTGGATCGAATTGACCGTTCAGCGGATGAAAGTGTTGAAGTTATTGTTTTACAGCATGCCTCGGCCGTAACCCTGGCGGCAACTTTGGAAAAACTGTACGGCAGCGAAAACCCGGTGGTTGCCGATGCGCGTACCAATACTCTATTAATAACCGGTGACAAAGAGTCTCGTCTGAAGCTCCGCGCGTTGGTCACTCATCTTGATACTCCACTTGAAGAGGGTGGCAGCTCCAGTGTGGTTTATCTGCAATATGCCAGTGCTGTCGAATTGGTGTCTTTGCTCGAAAATACAGTCACAACAGGGGCTGGTGAATCCGAAAAGAAAATGGCAATCATCCAGGCCCATGAAGGTACTAATGCATTAATTATTACCGGCTCACCTGCAGTGGTGAAATCGCTTATGCCGGTGATTAGGCAGCTGGACATTCGGCGTCGTCAGGTTCAAGTTGAGGCTATTATTGCCGAAGTTTCAGAATCTCTGGTGAAGGAACTGGGTGTGCAGTGGCAAAGTATGCAAAATCTAGGCGGCGGTGAGGGTATCTTTGGTGGCACCAACTTTGGCACCGGTGGCGATAATATCCTCGGTCTGGCCTCAGGGCTGGGCAATGGGGTTAACCCGGGCACGGGCCTTAACCTGGGCTATGTCTCCGGCACCATCAGTATTCTTGGTGAAGAATTACTCGGTATTGGCGCATTGTTAACTGCCCTGAGTACTGATTCGGATACCAATGTTTTATCCACCCCCTCGATTGTTAGTATGGATAACTCCGAGGCAGAAATTTATGTAGGCCAGGAAGTGCCCTTTATAACCGGCCAGTATTCAAATACCGGCGCCTCTAATCAAGACGGAATAGTCAATCCATTTACCACCATTGAGCGTACTGAAGTTGGTATTCGGCTCACTGTTACCCCGCACATCAACGAAGGAGATTCGGTAATTCTGGATATTTCTCAGGAAATATCAGCGATTTCTTCAGTGGTTGGGGCGGTCGATTTAGTGACCAACAAACGCACCCTCAAAACCCGAGTTCTGGTGCCAGATAATTCCATTCTGGTGCTGGGTGGGTTGATTACCGATGAATTACGTGAATCCATAGATGCGGTTCCTGGTTTAAGTAAAATTCCAATCATCGGTGAGTTGTTCAAAAACCGTACAACCAATACGATTAAACGCAACTTGATGATTTTTATTCGCCCGCGCATTCTTACCGATGATGGTGTTCAACGAATTGCCAGCGAAAAGTATAATTATATGCGCGCACGCCAAATTGAATCGCGCCGCACATCCGATGGTTTAACCCCGGAAGAGCAAATGCCATTATTACCCGAATTAACCGACTACCTGCAGGCGCCGTTACCCGAATATACCGCTGAAGGCGGCTAATTATGACTCTGCTGCGGCCTCCTTATGTGTTTGCCCGCCAGCAAGGCGCCACACTGCTTAGCGAGGATGAAAGTGGCACTGCAGTGGTTGCAGTTAGGCAGCCTGGAAAAGCAACGGCCATTACCGAGATGCGCCGTTTTCTGGGGCGGCCAATCCAGCTAAAATTTTATCCGGCTGAAGAATACAAACAATTACTAGAAACCCTCTATCAACAGGGCGATGCTAGTGCGGTTGCCGCCGATGTAGGCGAAAATCTAGATCTAGACAAATTGGTAGATGAACTGCCCCAGGTTGAAGACCTGCTGGAAAGCCAGGATGATGCGCCGATTATCCGTTTGATAAATGCACTGTTAACCCAAGCTGTTAAAGAAGGCGCTTCTGATATTCATATCGAACCGTTTGAAAATCGTTTGTCTATCCGCTTGCGGGTTGATGGAATGCTCAATGAAGTAATGAATCCACCTCGCCAGCTTGCCCCGTTGCTGGTTTCTCGAATAAAGGTGATGTCGCGCTTGGATATTGCCGAAAAGCGCTTACCCCAAGATGGCAGAATATCGCTGAAAGTTGCCGGCCGACCGGTGGACATCCGAGTTTCCACATTGCCTTCAGGCCATGGTGAAAGGGTAGTATTACGCTTGCTGGATAAACAGGCAGGTCGATTGGATTTGGCGCAGCTGGGTATGCGTCAGCCACATATGGATGCGGTTGATTCAATGATTCACCGCGCGCACGGTATTTTATTGGTCACAGGTCCCACCGGTAGCGGTAAAACAACCACGCTTTATGCGGCGTTGGCACGGCTGAATGACCAAAGCCGCAATATCATGACGGTAGAAGACCCGATTGAATATTACATTGATGGTATTGGTCAAACTCAAGTTAATTCTAAAGTGGAAATGAGCTTTGCCCGTGGCCTGCGTGCGATTCTGCGTCAGGATCCTGATGTGGTGATGGTCGGTGAAATTCGCGATTTAGAAACGGCTAAAATTGCCGTGCAGGCCAGCCTTACCGGTCATTTGGTGTTATCCACATTGCATACCAATAGTGCTATTGGGGCGATGACTCGATTACATGATATGGGTATTGAGCCGTTTTTGTTGTCATCTTCGCTGCTGGGCGTGATTTCTCAGCGACTGGTGCGCAAGCTTGACCCGGAATTTTCCTTGCAACGAATGGCTACAGAAGCTGACTTCAGTGCTTTGAATCTCGATTTCAAGCCCGATTGTTTGATCTGG
>JAKITM010000083.1 GCA_021648045.1 Lysobacterales bacterium | reverse complement strand
CATGAAAACTCTACATTGGGTCTTCCCCAGTGGTTACGACTCGGGCCAGACTGACATCGTCTAATAGATTATATTATGTATAGCGATTCAAAAAGCCCTCAAACATCGGCACTGTAAAGTCAATATCCCCATAAGCTTCGCTATAAATCATCCCTTTATGAATTATTTTTGCACGCCTTGGCCCAAGGGATCGCATATCCTCACCCAGTACATCAGCGACATCTGATGATCGATAGGGGCCGTTGCCGAGGGAGGCCATTGCAATAACATATTCTCGTTCTTTAGGTGTTAACCGCTCAAACCTAACCCGAAAGAAGCCGTCATCTAGGCGACGAAGTGCCGCCACGGTAGTACTTTCAACATCGTCTTCGTTAATGGGTGATATAACAAGTTTAATAGAGTATATCTAATATAAATTAGAACTACATATAACTTGATATACAAGCAAGCATCGCAAGGCCGGTAAATTAAAGGCCCGCTAGCGTGGGCCTTTTTGAACACTCATTTTTTTAATTCAAGCACAATCTTTTAGCTGCCTAGCAGCCGGACTTTCCTCGTCTGTTAATGAAGCCTCCAGGGCTTGTTGCTCAGCATGCTGGCGAAGTATTGTGAGCATCTCTGCCTGTGCGAAACGGCTCAGAATATCGCGCATTAACGGCTGATAGCCAATCCCGTGAACAGCAGAAATAATTTTTAACTGCTTAATCAGCCTGACCGGCATACGGATCGATATTGGCTTCAACTCCAGGGCTGCATCCAGCAGTAATTCATCTTCTGCGGAGCTTGGTTCAGCGAAATCAGGGTTTTCGCCTAATTTTCCGTTTTCCCAATTGGCAGTTGTTCCTCTGATTTTATCCATTTCAGCCTTCTCCATTCTCTTGAATTCGTTTGTTCTGTTGATTCTACTACTGCGTTATAGAGGGTTTGAGCAACTCTCATAAATATCAAGCACTTCCTGCGTAGGCTCGTAGGCAGATTTAATTACTATATTTTGACCATTAATACCGTCGTTCATCACGATAAATACTATTTTTAGCACACGAAGGTGATTGGTGTATGAGACTATCCATTTTGTTGGCGGGTCAGTCCTGTGGTCTTCACGCGGATCCTCTATTGAACTCCTCATTCGATTAGTAAGGCACTCAATTACCTCTTTTCGGTAACATCATGCTTTTCATGCAGTTTCCTAAGAATCGACTTATGAATGATTACTCCCACAAACCAAGTCTAAACCATTGTATGTTGTTTGTATATACAAACAAGTGCTTCTGCTTAAGTCCACCAACATCAACAGACAACTGAAAATTAAAAAACATTAACCAGATTCTACCCCCGTTTTTTCAGACAGCTGCATTAAGGGTGGATCATTCCGTTTTGCCATTTCAAGGCGGCGCTTTATCCTTTTCAGAAAAATATAGATACCTTTAATTTATTTTATTACACCCAGTGGGTAATTAACCTACACTACAATCAGCAGTCTAACGACTGGTAGATTTGCTTATGGGCAGGCATCCTATCTAACATGGGATTAGCCATTGTATATAGCCGTGCGCAAGTAGAAATTGATGCGCCTGAAGTCCGGGTGGAAGTCCACCTCAGTGGGGGCTTGCCGCGGATATTTATCGTGGGGTTGCCGGAAGCTGCGGTCAAGGAATCCCGCGACCGGGTGCGCTCGGCATTAATCAATTCCGGTTTTAGTTTTCCTGCCAGCCGCATCACAATTTCTCTGGCACCCGCCGATCTGCCTAAAGATGGCAGTCGTTTTGACCTTGCCATAGCCCTGGGGATTTTGGCGGCATCGGCACAAATTCCTAAGCAAGCTCTGGATGGCTATGAGTTTATTGGCGAGCTTTCGCTTGCCGGTGAGCTGCGGCCGGTTAGCGGCATCCTGCCGACGGCGCTGGCGGCAACCCGTAAGGGCCGCAAGCTAATTATCCCCGAGGCCAATCAAGATGAAGCCGGCTTGCTGAATTCTGATGATGTTTTTTGTGCGGCAAGCTTATTAAATGTGGTTGCTGGATTGCTGGGTAGGGAAACTTTATCGGTCGCTCAACTCACTACTACAATCAGTGCTACCAGAAACTTGCCGGATCTGAAAAATGTATGCGGCCAACAACATGCCATTCGTGCATTAACAGTGGCTGCCAGTGGCGCACATAATTTATTGTTTATCGGCCCACCCGGTTCAGGTAAAACACTGCTTGCCAGTTGTATGCCCGGGATCCTGCCAGGCTTAACGAAAGCCGAAGCGCTGGAGGTTATGGCGATTCGTTCTGTGGCTGGAAAACCCTTTGATGCTAGTAGTTTCAAGCAGCCTCCTTTTCAGAATCCGCATCATACGGCATCTGCTGTGGCGATGGTGGGTGGCGGTTCAAAACCGCGGCCAGGTGAGATTTCCTTAGCCCATTGTGGCGCACTTTTTTTAGATGAGTTGCCCGAATTTCCGCGTCAGGTATTGGAGGTTTTACGCGAACCACTGGAGTCCGGACAGATCGTAATATCCCGCGCCGCCCGCCAATCAACCTACCCTGCGCAATTCCAACTTCTGGCAGCTATGAACCCCTGCCCGTGTGGGTTTAGTGGTGACCGTGATAATAACTGCCGTTGCAGCCGAGAGCAAATTGTTCGTTACCGACAACGAATCTCAGGCCCATTACTAGATCGAATTGATATGCAAGTTGAGGTGCCTAGGCTAGCATTGGGGAAGCTAAAAAATCCCGAAGAATATTCAGCCAATAGCACGGCCTCCCGAAAACAAGTAAGCGCTGCGCGAGTCATTCAAATTCAACGGCAAGGTTGTGTCAATGCACAACTTTGTAACGAGCAATTGCAAGATGTCTGTCAACTACAGCCAAGCGACCAGGATTTTCTGATTCAAACCTGTGAACAACTGCACCTGTCAGCACGGGCTTACACAAGAATACTCCGCTTGGCGCGATCAATTGCTGATATGGCAACGGAAGCCGATATTCAGACTCAGCACCTAGCAGAAGCCATTGCTTATCGTAGAGTTTTTAATACCCACGCTTAATTAACTCGACAAGTACCACCTAGACTACGACAGTTGACCTGCCAAAAACATCAACTCTGGGGTACTATTTGGGCATGCTACAAAAAACACTGCAAAACCCTAAAAAACTTTTCTGGTTATTACAGACCATTGGCTGGGGCGGTTTTATTATCCTCAACTATGTGCAAGGTCTTGCCTGGGAGATGAAACCCGACTATTTTCTGCCTTCCTTGCTATACGGATTGTTTGGCTTCCTATTGACCTTATTGTTACGCCCGATTTACCGTCACTTGTGGAACCTCCCGCCTATTTCGATTGTATTCGCAGTAGTCGCAGCTTCTGTTATCGCCGCTGGTATTTTTGATGCCTATAAAACCATAGTGTATTTGTGGGCCTACCCAGATAGTAAATGGCAACCACAGAACTGGTATGACTACATCAAAGCATTGCCACTAAGCCTGTATGTAATACTCGCCTGGAGCAGCCTGTACTTTGCGATTAAGTCCTGGCGAAGCGCCCAGCAACAGCATGAAAAAGCACTGCGGGCAACCAATGCTGCGCATCAGGCGCAACTGAAAATGCTGCGCTACCAACTCAATCCTCACTTTCTTTTTAATACCCTGAATGCTATTTCCACTCTCGTGCTTGATGGTGATACTACAACCGCAAACCGGATGATTACTGAATTAAGCGCGTTTTTACGCCATTCACTCGACCGTAATCCAACCCAAAAAGTCAGCTTGCAGGTCGAGTTAGATAACCTCAATCGCTACCTTTCCATCGAGAAAGTTCGCTTTGAAAATCGCTTGCGCTTGCATACCGAAATTGACCAACAGGCTTGGAAAGCACTGGTCCCCAGTCTGATTTTGCAACCATTGATAGAAAACGCGGTCAAATTTGCCATTGCCGAAAGCGAAACCGGTGGTAGTATTTCGTTGAAAGCTGGGATTGAAAAGGCAGGCGGCGCTGAAAGCAGTGAGGTTTTGCTGCTACAGGTTATCGATGATGGCCCCGGTCTCAGCCAGGGCCAAGATATTAACAAACTGCAGTCGGCAACCGCAACGAAAGGTGGTGTAGGATTAAGCAATACCATCGAGAGACTGCAGGTTTTGTACGGAGAAAACGGCCAGCTTAGTAGCCGCAACATCGAGCCTCACGGCCTTGCCGTTAGTATTCGACTACCATTGGAATACCAATAAACCAAGTATCAGGAGTTTAAGTTTGTCAAAGCAGCCCGCACGAGTGATTCGGACTTTAATCGTCGATGATGAATCCCTGGCCAGACGCGGCCTGGAATTACGGCTGGCTAAACAATCCGGAATAGAGATCATCGGCCAGGCTGAAAATGGTCGGCAGGCGGTGAAGATGGTCACTGAGCTTTCTCCTGAACTGGTATTTCTTGATATCCAAATGCCCGGAATGAACGGCTTTGAGGTTATTCGTAGTCTTAATCCACTTAAATTGCCGATGATAATATTTGTCACTGCTTTCGATCAATATGCGATCAAGGCATTTGCCGCCAATGCTATTGACTACCTGCTTAAACCCATTGATGACAGTCGCCTGCATCAGGCTCTGTTTAAAGCCCGCGAGCGCCTCAATCAAAATCGCGCGCAGCAACAGCAAAAATCCTTACTTCGGGTAGTCAGTAATTTGAGTGGTGAAAATGTGAATTCTTACCAACAACTGGAACAGCATAAAAACAAAATTCTCCGTAACAGCAATCAACAACAGATTCCTAAATTGGCTATCCGTGATGCGGGTACTACCACCTGGGTAATTCAGGATAATATTGACTGGATTGATGCCGCAGGAGATTATATGTGTGTCCATGAAAATGGTAAAACACATATTATGCGCACCACCATGAAAGCCCTAGAAGCTGAATTAAACGCGGATATCCTGCAACGCATTCATCGCTCAACCATTGTTAATATTCACAAGGTTCAGCGGATGCAGTCGCATATTAACGGTGAATACTTCCTCACCCTCAATTGCGGGGAGGTAGTTAAATTATCCCGCAGCTATAAACACAAACTAGCGACATTCGGCCAATAAACGCAAGAACCAACTACCCACTAACCGCTACTAGTATCGCTTCACCTCAAGATAGCTTCTCTTCAGCGCAACTTATGACTTTTGACACAGGATTTTACCTGACTGAGCGAATACACTCGTTCTGTGCCTAAACCAGCACACCATCTTCGGGCAAATTGCTGCGCTTTCTCCCTGATCATAGAATAGTAGCGATTCGCCCGAAACGGGGCCGACTGACAAATTGATCCCCTCTGTCTGCAGTCGGCCCCATTTTTTTGGCCTTAAATCCCTATCAAAAGGTTTATATATGCCGGTCACTATGGCAGACTGTGAGCGTGAAATTCCGACTTGCTAAACTCCTGGTAACTTCAATTCTGATCCTCTGCTCGGGAGTGTCTAACTATGCCCTGAATGCAGCAGAAAGTGGTGCATCCGAAGCAGCTAACCCGCACCACCTAGTTGGCAACCTGGTGATTAAAATAAGCGGTGTAGATGATGATTTAGCTGCCAATATCAAGAGCAATTTATCCGCTTTCGGTTACACTGGTGAGCGCATAATATCGCATCGTCGAATGCTGGCTTTACGCGATGATGCAAGCCGGGAAATTCAACGAGTTTTACAACCTTTCGGTTACTACCACCCACAGCTCAACATCGACACCAGCACAACCGACAGCGGCTGGTTATGGAGGCTAAAAGTAGACAAAGGCGCCGCCGTCATTATCAATGAAATCGAGCTACAGATTGCCGGTGAAGGCCGTGAACTCAAGGGCTTCAAACAGTGGCAACTAAACTGGCCATTAGCAGTCGGTGATCAGCTGATACATTCGAATTACGAAAATGCAAAGCAGTCGTTTGGGGTATTGGCAGAATCCCTTGGGTTTTTAGACTACAAGAGCATAACTCACGAAGTTCATGTTAATGCCAAAACCAATCAGGCGACTATTAAATTGCATTTCGAAACCGGCCCACAGTTTGTTTTTGGGGATGTTAGTTTTGAATCAGAAGCACTACAACAAAAGGTTCTAAATAGATTTAAGCTGGTTAATAGCGGCGATCCCTATACCGCTGAGCGAATGGATGCGATGCGTAAGCTGCTCTCAGGCTCGCTGTATTTCAAACAATTGAATATTGAAACCCTTGTCGATCGTGAAAGCTCACCTCCGCGGGTAAACATCAGCTCAAAACCGGAGTTGCGTAAGCGCGATGGCTATAAAGCAACCCTGGGTTTTGGCAGCGACAAAGGTGCCCGGGTAGTACTGGGCTGGGAACGGCGTTTATTATCTTCCCGGGGCGACCGACTGCTGACTGGCTTAGGCATGCAGCAACAATACTCTGAGGTCACTTTTCGCACGGACTATAAACTACCAATTTCTGCTGAAGCTGGGCATTTTTTTATCGCCACCGGTCAGTACCTGTTTCAAAATGATGACTTCAGCTTCATTGATGATACCGGGCAATCGGTTTTTCCAGCCATCGACGGGCCACGCCAGAGCCTCTGGCTGCGGGCAGGAAAACTATCTGAATCCCACCCATTTGGAAGCTCACAGCCGCTTTCGCAAACCTTGTTTTTAGGATTATTAAGCGAAAACTTCGATGCGCTGGGTAGTGCCAACTCGAATGCCGATGATTTGATTGCACTGAACCCTGAGCTCAAAAATTTCCTCGATACTAGCCAGACCAGCCTGACTTTAGGTGGAGAGTGGAGCTGGTTAAGCATGAAGGGTACCGGTTATACCAGTCGCGGGATGCATGTCCGTGCTAGGGCTCTGGTCGCCAATGAAAATGCTGGTTCAGGTGTCAGCTTTGAGCAAGTCTATATTGGCAACCATTTCAGTATATTATTTGGAGACCGCCTGAAACTTACTGTTCGCGGTGAACTAGGTTATACCAATGCACCGGTTGATGCGCTGCTCGTTGGCGATGATAGCGGAGAAGTTCAGCTATCAATGACCCAATTACCTCACCAGTTTCGGTTTAAGGCCGGTGGCACTTACAGTGTTCGGGGCTATGGTTTTGAGGCACTCAGCAACAATGAAAATGGCTCTAATAACCTCATCACAGCCAGTACCGAACTGGAATATCTGGTGGGGGATGACTGGTCGGTGGCTGCATTTGCCGATATTGGTAACGCCTTTAACGATTTTTCCGATATCCAGCTTAAAGCTGGTGTAGGCATTGGTTTCCGTTACTACACTGTGGTTGGCCCGGTGCGCTTGGATTTTGCCTACCCTCTGGATGATTTTGATAACAGTTTGCGTATTCACTTCTCGCTGGGTGTGCCAATATTGAATATCGGCAGGATACTGCCATGAAAACATGGCTTAAATACCTGTTAATCGCAGCCGGTGTTTTCCTGCTACTAGTAATGGCCGGCTACTTTTGGCTGACCCGCAGCGATGCCGGCACCCGCTGGCTGCTGGGCTTTGCTGAATCCAAGGAAAAACCTCTGATTGCCTTGCAGAACATTAAAGGCAATATCAACAGTGGTATCCGCATCGGCAAGCTGCGTTATCGGGATGACGGCACTGATCTCACTATAAATAACCTAAATGTACAGATTGATTACCGACTCTTCCCGTTCACTCTCCTAATCAATCAGTTAAAGATTGAAAAGCTGCAAGTACAGATTGATGAAAGTGATTCTGAGGAAGAAGCGATCACTGATTTAAGTTTGCCACTGGAAATTGAGCTTAAATCTCTGCAAATTACCCAGCTGCTCTATTCAGATTCAGAGACAAACTTAAGCGCTGAAAACACCCGTGCCGCCTTAAAAATAGGTCAAGCACTGAATATCAGGGAACTGAAAACCCGACTGACCTACATACCTGCAGCTGCAGCTGCAGACCAGGATTCTGCCCAGGCCCTCACTGCCGAGCTTGACCTGTCCGGCACGGCTGAATTAAAAGCCCCCTGGAAGCACCAACTGGAATTACAGATAGTTGCAAAAATAGACCCAGCAAACCCTGACGCCTATTTGCAACTAATCGGTGAGAATATCATCACGCTGAAATCCAGCGGCGATACCCGGCAACTGCAAGTACAACTCGAAAGTCGTGGCGATATCAACCTCAGTCTCAATGCAAAATTAAACGACCTGTTGGATAAACTCCGCTGGCAAGCACAACTTGAGAGCGAACAACTGGCCTTGCCACTGGCCGATAAAAACAGCATTGAATTTCAACAACTGGATATTCATGGCAGTGGTGGACTGCAAAACTGGCAGCTTGACGGAGGTGCCGCTCTCACCTTCAGTGCAGCCGGCGCTGACAATATCCACGGAAACTGGAGCCTCAGTGCCAACCGAGATATGCAGGATATCGGAATTGCACATCTGGGTTTGAATGGCGACATCGGCGAGTTTGATTTTCGAGGTAGCATCAACCCGGATGAGCTTTCAGTTAATGGTGAGCTTAAGTGGCGTCAACTCAAAGCTGGGGCAGTTATCCCCGACTGGCCGAAACAGGTGAGCAGCAGCGGAAACGCGGTCGTGGATTACCAGGACAATACAATTTCCATTACCAATTTACTCGCGGTTATTGATGACTCCCCTACCCGGATTGAGGGCGATATCAGGCTACTGACTGATACCATTGATGCTCGGCTTAACTGGGAAAATCTCAGCTGGCCGTTAGCAACAGCTACTTCGGGTTATCGCAGTAGTGCTGGAAACCTTACTGTAACCGGCGACTTGGATAACTATCAATTGGCAGGCCAGTTTGATCTATCCGGCACAAATATCCCAGCTGGCTTATACCAACTTGAGGGCACAGGTAACCAGAACGGCCTACATTTACAGCGGCTCAACAGTCAGATTCTGGAGGGTGAACTGACACTCAGCGGTGAACTGCAATGGCAACCACAATTACTGGCAAAGTTGAAAGTTAGCGCTAACAAAATCAACCCAGGCAGTCACTGGCAAGACTACGGCGGTGACCTTGGCCTGGATATGAATTTGCAATGGCAGGCAGGTGAGGAAACAACTAAAGAGCAGCTTAACCTGCAGATACTGCAAGTGAGCGGTACGCTACGCGGCAAGCCGTTGCAGGCCAGTGGCAATATAGACTTACACGAGGGCAACAATCTGGAACTGGACATTAACGCCAGTAGCGGCGAGGCACTACTAGACCTGCAAGGCACAATAGCGCTTGATGATCCACTGGCGGGCGATGTGGATTTTAAAGTTATCATTCCTGATTTAGGGCAATTTATTAATGGTGGCGCTGGAGGAATCAATACCAGCGGGCAACTGCAGCCCTCAGCACAAGGGCAAAGCCTGCTGCTCGACTTACTAGCAGAGAATATCAACACAGCTGAGGCATCACTGGAGAAACTCAGCCTCAACATCGATACGCTGATTCCTGCAAACAAAAGCCAAAACTTACAGCTCGAGGCCCAAATAGAGGCCAACAACATCAAAGTGGCAGCTTTAGAATTGCCAATAGACAGTTTTCAACTGCGTTCGACAAAACCTGAAGCCGGTGGCAAGCAGCACAATATCATGCTTCAGATTGAGTCTAATAAAAACACCCTGTCGGCACTGATCAACGCTGAAATTGGGCTGAACCAGCAAGCCTTCAGCCTGGATGGTGAATTGCAGTCAATGGAAATTGCGACTCCTGTGACGGGCACCCTGGCATTACAGGTACCGGCAAAAGTGCTTTTCAAGGACATGCAATTAGAGCTTTCAAGCAGCTGTTTTCGACAACAGCCTGATGATATAAAAGCAGAGTTCTGCCTGCAGAGAAAAACCACCGAAAATCAAACACAGTCCACCAGCCAGTTAAGACTGGATCAATTCCCACTAGCGTGGATCACCGCTTTCCTACCGGTAGATCTGGCGGTTGGCCAACGCATAAGCGGTGAAGTATCCGTGCAGGGCGACCCGCCTGTCAGTAGCGTTAATTCCATCGATGGCCGCTTTGAACTTAGCCCAGGCATTATTGCTTCTCTCGACCTTGAAGCCGGCATGTTAGAAACTGAACAAGGCTTGTTAGAATTCAACTTCGACCGTGAGAAAAACCTGAGTGGGCGCTTTGACCTGCCCTTCAAGGTAGGTACAGGGTTAAATTTGGAATTTAATATTGCGCAAACAACAGATATTGAAA
>JAKITM010000082.1 GCA_021648045.1 Lysobacterales bacterium | reverse complement strand
GGAGGATAATATCCAGTGATTTTTGAAAACCCATATCCAGCATCCGATCGGCTTCATCCAGCACCAGTGTTGTTAGCGTACCAAGATTCAGTGTTTTTTTACTCAGGTGGTCTTCAATCCGCCCGGGAGTACCCACAATAATATGAGTGCCGTGTTGCAGTGAGCCAATTTGTGGGCCAAACGGCATTCCACCGCATAGGGTTAGCACTTTAATGTTGCCAATAGCGCGGGCCAACCTGCGAATTTCTTTAGCAACCTGGTCAGCCAGTTCCCGTGTTGGACACAAAACTAAAGATTGTAGCTCGAAATTTTTCACATCAAGTTTTTGCAATATACCCAAACCAAACGCCGCAGTCTTCCCTGAACCAGTTTTTCCCTGCCCAATAACATCTTTTCCCGCCAGAATATGCGGCAGGCTCTGTGCCTGAATAGTCGTCATCTTCTCGTAGCCGAGCGATTGCAGGTTTTTAAGCAGTTCCGCGCTTAAATCTAGTGATGAAAAATCTGTTGAGTTCAAAATATATTTCCTTGGTTTAGCTCGTAATGCAGTAGTTTATACTTGCTAAGTCACTAATAATAGCAGGGGCTGGCAGATGAAAGATCTATTCCTGTTTAACACGCGTGAAAATTACAGATTGGAGGCCGCAAGGCGAGTTAAATCAGCCGTTGTGGTGAATTTGAACAAAATAGGGTTTATGATTTTGGCTACATAGCCCCTTGGTAAGCGACTTATGGCGCTGAGTTTATCGCTGGTACACCATAAGCATATTAAATGACAGCAAAGCATACCATTAGAGCACTCGCACAAGGCCAACCTTGAATCAATCTGGCTTTATACCTATGAGCAGTGGGGGGTGTTAAGGGTGTTAAACAGGCCGATGCTATTTTGTCAGTGGGAAACAGGCTCAGGGAGAAACAAGCTGGCCGGTTAATAATTGTAACTAGGATTGACCTGAATCAAGGAATCAGCAGGCCCTGCAACATACAATATGCCCATGACTTCACCCGCCTAGGGTCTCGTGTTTAGCAGGCAATAAATTGACTAGTAATAAATCAGGGTTTCACTCTCTTACCGTTGTTTTTTTCTTGGTTCTGGTGATGCTATGTTCGCTGCATGCGCATGCCAACCAGAGTGCTACAGAATTTGAGTTGACGCGTTTCACCGATTCAATGACTGCGGCCACAATATTTCCTGGGGCAGAGCGCTATGGTAGGGTTCTTGGTGGCCCCCCGGTTATTGAGATACTAGGAAATGGCAAGCTCCTTGGGTATGTATTCCTCAATACTGACTTTGTCAACTCCACTGGCTATTCTGGTAAGCCAATATATCAGCTTATAGCCATGGATACTGGCGGTATTATTCGTCAGGTACTGTTGGTAGAGCACCATGAACCTATTGTCCTGATAGGTATTCCAGAGAGTCGCATTCTGGCTGTGCTGGATAAATATGTAGGTTTGGATATCGGTAACTATGTTCGTGATACCAATAGCACGCATCAGTTTGATGCGGTTACTGGTGCGACAGTAACAGTTATGGTTATGGATGACACAATATTGCGCAGCGCAATCAAGGTCGCCAGATGGTTTGGTCTGAGTGATTTACAGGCAAAAGCCAGGCAAGTTGGTCCAATAGCCACTATCAATACAGATATTACCAAAACAGCAGGTTGGCAAACCCTGATTGATGAGGGTTCAGTAGCCAGGTTGACGCTGTCACTGGCCGATATCAATGCCGCCTTTGAGCAATCTGGCAACACTGCTGCTATAGCACGCACAGAAGAAGGCAGTCCCAAAGATATATTTATTGATTTATATGCTGCGGTAGTATCAGTTCCAACTATTGGTAAAAGCATGCTTGGTGAGCGTGAGTACAAAAACATGCTGAACTGGCTGGAGCCTAATCAATATGCCATTGTGCTTGCCAGTAATGGTCGTTATTCATTCAAAGGTTCTGGCTATGTGCGTGGTGGTATTTTTGATCGTTTCAAAATAAGCCAGGGTGATACAACGATCAGATTCCACGATTATCAGCACAAGCGGCTACGTCGGGTGGTAGCAAGCGCTGCACCAGATTTTAAGAATGTGGATATTTTCAAAGTTTCTGCGGAGCATAACTTCAACCCTGCAGAACCTTGGCAACTTGAGTTGTTGGTAGGGCGTAGTGTTGGGCCGGTCGAGAAAGTATTCCTTACCTTCGATCTGAGCTATAAATTATCAGAACAATACCTGTTGTTTAGCAAGCCCAAGCAAAGCTCTGTTTTATCCGGTTTACGGGAAAAACTGGGGCTGCCAGAACCAACGGCTGAAGATGCGCCTTTGTGGATGAAAATGTGGCTGCTGAAGCTACCAGAGGTGCTAGTGCTGTTGACTGCATTAATAGCGCTGACGGTAATGTTCTTTTTTCAGGACTCGTTAGTAAAACGCCCACAGCTAGCTGATCGTATCCGAATTGGTTTTCTAATCTTTACTTTGTTTGCGATTGGTTGGTACGCAAATGCTCAGTTATCGGTGGTCAATATACTGGCCGTATTCAGCGCCTTGGTCAGCGGATTCAGCTGGGGATATTTTTTGATGGAGCCGCTGATATTTATTCTTTGGGGCGCGGTGGCGGCCGCATTATTGTTTTGGGGGCGGGGGCCATATTGTGGCTGGCTGTGTCCATTCGGGGCATTGCAGGAATTACTTAACCGTATTGCCAAGCGGGTAAAGGTTCCCCAACTCCGTTTGCCCTGGGGCCTGCATGAACGCCTGTGGGCCTTGAAATACCTTATTTTTCTGGTTTTGCTCGGGTTCTCGTTCCACTCCCTGGCTTGGGCTGAACGCCTGGCTGAGATTGAGCCATTCAAGACTGCGATAATTCTAAAGTTTATGCGTGACTGGCCATTTGTGATCTTTGCAATCGCGGTTCTTTTACCCGGCCTGTTTATCGAACGCTTTTATTGCCGCTACTTGTGTCCATTGGGCGCAGCCCTAGCTATTCCCGGCAGGCTACGAATGTTTTCATGGCTTAAACGCTATAAGGAGTGCGGCTCGCCCTGCCAGCGCTGTAGCAATGAGTGCATGGTTCAGGCAATTCATCCAGAGGGCAATATAAATGTTAATGAATGTATGTACTGCTTGCATTGCCAGGTGGTCTATTACAACGATCATGCCTGTCCAGTAATGATCCAAAAACGCTTAAAACGACAACGCCGGCAGGCTAGAGTTTCCAAAGAAAGCAAGATAGAAATAGAATTAATACTTGCTGAGACGAAGGTAAAAAAATCGACTAAAGCTTCTTGAGAAGGGAGCAAACTAATCTTCGCATAATGCGGAGCAATATCCAGGAGGAAAGAAAGATGACTGATGAAAAATTAGACAAGAAGGGTATATCTAGGCGCGATATGCTGGGTAGCTCGGTAAAAGTGGTAGCACTGACAGGTTCGGGTGCACTTGCTGGATTAACCGGCGCTTCTTTGCTGCTTCCCACTACCGCTAAAGCCGCTGGCTCCGATAAAGCTGTTGTTGCACCAGGAGATCTAGATGAATACTATGGTTTCTGGAGTAGTGGCCAGGCTGGAGAAATGCGTATTATAGGACTACCCTCGATGCGTGAACTAATGCGTATACCGGTGTTTAATCGCTGTAGCGCTACGGGTTGGGGACAGACCAATGAGAGCATAAAGATTCTCCGTGATGGCCTTACAGATGATACGCGCAAGTATCTTGACAAGCATGGCAAGGTATGGTTAAACGGTGATTTGCATCATCCACATATGTCGTTTACTGATGGCACCTATGATGGTCGTTATCTGTTTGTGAATGATAAAGCCAATACCCGTGTGGCTCGCATTCGTTGTGATGTGATGAGATGTGACAAGATCACCGAGATTCCCAATGCAGCAGATATCCATGGTCTGCGGCCGCAGAAATATCCCCGTACGGGCTATGTTTTTGCCAATGGTGAACATCGTGTGCCGATTCCAAATGATGGCAGTATTCTGGATGAGCCAGAAAAATACCATGCAATTTTCACCGCTCTTGATGGTGACAGCATGAAGGTTGCCTGGCAGGTAATGGTGGATGGTAATCTTGATAACTGCGATACTGATTATCAGGGTTTATACGCCTTCTCTACCTGCTACAACAGCGAGGAAGCGGTCACTCTTGCCGGGATGATGGCCAATGAGCGTGACTGGGTAGTTATTTTTAACCTCAAGGCTATTGAAGCCGGGGTTAAAGCTGGTGATTTCCAGGAAATTAATGGTGTACCAGTACTTGATGGGCGCAAGGGTTCCAAATATACCCGGTATATCCCGGTTCCCAATAGTCCACATGGCTGTAACACTGCTCCAGATGGCAAACATCTGGTTATTAGTGGCAAGTTGTCACCAACTGTGACTATTATCGACATCCATCGCTTGGCAGATTTATTCCAGGATAAGATCAAACCTCGTGATGCCGTTGTTGGTGAGCCTGAACTGGGGCTGGGACCGTTACATACAGCCTTTGATGGTAAGGGCACTGCCTATACCACATTATTTCTCGATAGCCAGGTAGTAAGCTGGAATATCCAGAAGGCAATTGATGCCTATGCCGGTAAAGATGTTGATCCAATTATTGATAAGATCGATGTTCATTACCAGCCAGGCCACAACCATACTTCTATGGGCGAAACCAAAGAAGCAGATGGCAAATGGCTAATATCGCTAAACAAGTTCTCCAAGGATCGGTTTATTAATGTTGGGCCGTTAAAACCGGAGAATGAGCAGCTTATAGATATATCCGGCAAGAAAATGAAAATCGTACATGATGGGCCAACTTTTGCCGAACCACATGATTGCATCATAGTGCGGGCCGATATTGTCAATCCTGATTCGGTTTGGAAAAAGGATGATCCAATGTGGGCTGAAGCTGCAGCACAGGCTAAAAAGGATGGTGTAAACCTCTACGCTGATTCAAAAATCATCCGCGATGGTAATAAAGTACGGGTCTATATGTGGTCAGTGGCACCAACCTTCAGCATGGAGAAATTCACTGTCAAGCAGGGCGATGAAGTTACCCTTATCATCAGCAATAATGACCTAGTTGATGACCTGACCCATGGGATTACAATGGCAAATTATGGTGTTGCCATAGAGGTTGGTCCCCAAGCAACGGCCTCTGTAACCTTTACCGCCGACAGGCCCGGAGTGCATTGGTTCTATTGTCAGTGGTTCTGTCATGCGCTGCATATGGAAATGCGTGGCCGGATGCTGGTTGAGCCAGCTTAAGCAGTCGGACACTCCTGAGAGTATGTCTGTGAAGGCAAGCCAGACAGGCCCGACAGGCCCGACAAACAGCTTATGGCTGCTTGTCGGGCTATCTCTTCTACTGGCCTTGCCTAGTCTGGCGGAAGATACCGTGGTGCCTGCTGGTAATAACACACTACAGTTGGCGGTAAATGCCGCCAGTGCTGGTGATATTCTCAGTTTATCAGCAGGTCGCTACACTGGCACACTGGTAATTGGGACTAGTGTTTCCATAGTTGGTCAGCCTGGCAGCATCGTTGATGCCCAGGGCAGGGGAGATGTTATTCGGGTTAATGCGGCGGATGTCAGCATTCAGGGGCTTAGCATCATAAATTCCGGAGATAGCCTGGATACTGAAGATAGTGGTATTTATGTGACTGACCAGGGTGATCGGGTTTTAATTGAGAACAACCATTTTGAAGGTAATCTGGTAGGTGTATTTTTGAAAGGGCCAGATGCTGCGATAGTGCGCAATAACACGATTATTGGTAGCCAGTTCCACCGTATGAATGACCGTGGTAACGGGGTGTATTTGTGGAACAGTCCGGGGACTATAGTTGAAGGTAATCATATTCGCTATGGCCGTGATGGGATATTTGTAGCCACTAGCAAAAACAATATTTTTCGTAATAATCGCCTGTATGACCTGCGCTTTGCGATTCATTATATGTATACCCAGGACAGTGAAATTAGTGGAAATATTTCTCGTGGGAACCATTCAGCCTGGGCCTTGATGTTTTCCGACCGCTTAATAGTAACCGGCAATCGCTCAGAAGGAGACCGCGACCGTGCCATGTTTCTCAACACTGTCAATTATTCTACTATTAGCGATAATCAGGTATCTGGTGGGGCAGAAAAATGTGTTTTTATTTATAACGCCAATATGAACACATTTAGTGGCAACCGTTTTGAAGGCTGCGATATTGGTATTCATTTTACTGCCGGTTCCGAGAAAAACAAAATATTCGGGAACTCGTTTATTGCCAATCGCACCCAGGTAAAATATGTTGGCACACGCCATATTGAGTGGTCCTTTGAAGGCAAGGGTAATTACTGGAGTGACAACCCCGCCTTTGACCTCAATAACGACGGTATTTCAGATCAACCCTACCGCCCTAATGGAATGGTTGACCAGCTAGTTTGGAAGTACCCTACGGCTAAATTATTATTAGGTAGTCCGGTAATGCAAATTTTACGCTGGGTGCAGTCAGAGTTCCCAGCCATTCATCCAGGCGGTGTGCGTGATAGTGTGCCATTAATGACCCCACCAGAACAGGAAAACAAATGAACTCCACCCCTACCATCGAGCTAAAAGCAGTTAGCAAGCGCTACGACAAATTGACGGTTGTTGATGGCATAGACCTGCAGATTAACAAAGGTGAAAGTTTCGTATTGGTGGGTCACAATGGTGCTGGCAAGACCACCATAATGAAACTTATGCTGGGCCTGACCCAGGCCAGTAGTGGCCAGGTATTGGTAATGGGGGAGAACCCAGCCAATAAGTCATTTTCTGCCAGACGCGGGATGCTTGGTTATTTGCCGGAAAGCGTTTCTTTTTACCACCACATGACCGGCCTGGAGCTACTCAACTACTACGCCAGCTTAAAAGGCGTAGCCAAAACTGAAGTTAGCAGCTGCCTTGAGCAGGTTAATCTGAGTGCGTCTGCCGGCAAACGCGTTAACACCTACTCCAAGGGTATGCGCCAGCGACTGGGGCTTGCCCAAGCAATCCTGGGTAAGCCGGAGCTATTGTTTCTAGATGAGCCTACCACTGGCCTGGATCCATCGCTACGCCGCGATTTTTATCAAATCATCAGTGATCTGCGAGCTGCTGGTGCAACTGTAGTGATCTCATCACACTCTTTAAGTGAAATAGAAACACAAGCCGACCGTATTGCGCTTATCAGAAGTGGCAAACTGGTAGCCTGCGGTAGTCTTGATGCGCTCAGTGAACAGGCTGGCCTGCCAGTACATACTCGCTTAGCTGTTGCAACGGGGCATACAGGCAGAGTTGCAGCGCAACTTGAACCACACTTTGAAATACAAAAAATCACTGACCACAGTGTTGATCTGGTGTGCCCGGTAAACAAAAAAATCAGTCTGCTCAGGCAGGTGGCTGATCTTGGTGAAGTGGTGCTGGATATCAATATGAATGCCCCACGACTAAATGAGATATACCTGCACTTTATGAATGGTGAGAAAGCATGAACCGCAGGCGACATACAATTCCGACACTGGCCTTAAAAGAACTTCGTGATGGTATTCGCAATCGCTGGATTGCCGCTACCATTATTCTGCTTGGGACTCTGGCTTTAGTCTTAAGCTTTTTAGGTTCGGCACCAAGCGGTGAGCTCAAGGTTGCCGCGCTTGAAGTTAGTGTAGTCAGTCTGACCAGCCTGAGTATGTATCTAATTCCTTTGATCGCATTGATGCTTGCATTCGATGCCCTGGTGGGAGAGTTTGAAAATGGCACGATGTTGCTATTACTGACCTACCCTGTAAGACGCTGGCAAATAATTGCGGGAAAATTTGTTGGTCATTCAACGATTATGCTATTGGCTATCCTTATAGGTTACGGCACTACCATGGCTGTTCTTATCTTTACCAATGATGGCGACACTAGCGGCTGGCAAGCCTATTTGGCAATGATGGCCAGCTCATTATTACTAGGTTGCGCATTTCTGACAGTTGGTTACTTGATCAGCTCATTGGTTCGCGAGCGTTCGGTGGCCACAGGGCTAGCAGTTGCCACTTGGTTATTATTGGTGGTGTTTTACGACCTCGGCTTGCTATCAGCACTGATGCTGGATGAGGGTAAATATATCAGTGAAGGCCTGTTTACCACCCTGATGCTGGCAAACCCGGCTGATGCCTATCGCTTGTTCAATTTTACCGGAATCACAGAAGTTGCCAACTTGGTAGGTGCGAGTGAAATTAAAGTTGGTTTGGCAGCACCATTGCTATCAATGCTGCTATGGATTGTGGTGCCTTTCTTGCTTGCGGTAATACGCTTTCAGAAACGAGAAGTGTAGCGCCTTGTTGGGGGTTCTTGTCACCCGCTTAGATATGCTAGGTCATTCGCCATTATCCGAAAAATCAGTTGACAGATAACAATCGCCTGACCCAGACTTCCTCTTTTGCGAGCTAATTCTCGAAACCGTCAGCAAATAATGTTCCCGCAGAATATGCAGTGGCTAACCCATTAATATACTCTTCAATAGCGGTGTATCCAGAAGACATAATAGTGGTGTGGTCACTGCCATTTAGTGGATCCAAACCATTTGCAGTTTCCCAACCATCTGGCATTCCATCGTCATCAGAATCTGTTGGTGCAGTAGTTGGAGTTAGGCCTGCCATTAAATCGGCAGGCCTATAATTGCGCCAAGACCCTGACCTTTGTTGTAGCTCAAGGATAGATTGTCTGGCAACAATATCTTGGGGGTATGCACCTATGCTCGGCAAAAGCCTTTGTTCCAGATTACTTTGAGAATGAGTAAAACTTGAACCATAGCCACTTAATGCACTGAAGTTAAAAGCTCCATTTTGATTAAACTGACTGGCTCCTATTCCACAACAGGCAAAAGTATAGGCATTGCTAAAAACCACATCAACCCAGGGGTTTTGTACTGTACCAATATAAGTACCAGGGTCTTCTATTAAGTTATCTTGGAGCCAATACTCGGTCGGAATCGGAAGTGATATGTTTCCTGGATCGAACCAAAAAGGTGCTAGGCTGATGCTTGGCCCTTTTATATATTGGTTGGCAATAATGTTAAATTGGCCAGTAACGACATTGTGATGCACAAACCCCTCGCGCCCATTATAGGTAATATTATTTTTAACCTCAGCGGGGCCAACAGATAAAGCTGGGGTTCGATTCCTGGAATGAGTGAAGACATTATTCAAAATGGAAATAAAACCACCCTTCCTGTCTCCTAGCTGGCAATTACCACTATCGAGGCATGGACGGTGGTTAATAATGCCTTTGTTATGTACCCAGCCATTAGCGGTATCATAAATAGGGAAAGAAAGATGTGAGTATTGCAGGGTAATATTATACGCTCCACCCCACAAATCTATAATTTCATCAGCCCCATGTGAGACATCAATATGATCCAGCATTATGTGGTTGGCAGTTGAAAATTGAATTGCATCATGCTGATTTGCTGGCCAACTACCACTGGGGTTAGGTGGCCTGATGCGTATATGCCTTATGATAATATTGCTAGTATCCTGATTGTAGGTTGTGTATAGGTGACCAACAATAGTTATGCCAGCACCTGGTGCTGTTTGCCCTGCTATGGTGATATCCCCATGCGGAATATGAATATCTCCGGTAATAATGCCCGATACTTCAAACACTACGATTCTTGCCCCGACTTGTGAAACTGCCCATTGCAAGCTACCCGTACCAGATGCATCAAGGTTGGTCACGATATACACACTGCCACTCCGCCCACCTGAAACAAAAGCCGCAAAGCCTTCAGCTTCTGGAAATGCCTTTAGTTGAGAAAATGCTGACTCTGAGCCAACAAAAATAAAAATAAACCATATAAATTTCAGTTTCTTCATTAGATAAAGCGCATACCTATAATAAGTTTCTAAATTGAAGTATGTTTGCTGGCTTGAAACCAATCCAAGCATACCCACTAAGGAGTAAGAATTTTGTTTATTAGTATCTATTAAAGCACTGTTTTAAGTCAAGTATTTGTTATAACCCAAACCCCTAGATAGGATTTCATCAACGCTCCAAGAGCCTCTGAACCCCTCTTTGACACCTTATTGCTGGCCGTCACAGCGTGCATGACTAAGGAGGCAATGCAGGCAATGCAGGACAGGCGGATCTTAGAGCACTGCATAGACTTTGATGCCATCGACATGTGAAGGCGATATGTCGATATATTGTTATTTTATCGACATGTTTATAGTATCT
>JAKITM010000081.1 GCA_021648045.1 Lysobacterales bacterium | reverse complement strand
CCAAATGTTCAGGACACAGACGGTGATGGTGTATTAGATGGCGTTGAGTATCCACCTGCGGGAGTCCCGGTGAGTGACCCAAGAGTTGTTAATGAGAATATTTTTAGCAATGGGTTTGAAAGCTAGATTTGCAACCCTAGTCCCTCATATGGTGCCATTCATGCCTGTCCTGCATATCACTGTGGACTGAGCTGGATTTGGATTAACACACTCCTATTAAGCAACAACCTTCTGCCGGCCATGCACCAAGCGATACAGTGCCGGCAGTACCACCAAAGTTAACAATGTGGATGAGATAATCCCACCAATAACCACAGTTGCCAGTGGGCGTTGCACTTCTGAGCCAATGCCAGTATTCAGCGCCATAGGTACAAAGCCCAACGCCGCTACCAAGGCTGTCATTAATACCGGACGCAAACGCGTTAAAGCACCCTCAATAATCGCATCTTGCAGCGTCTGGCCATGCATGCGTAAATCGCGGATAAACGACAGCATCACCAGCCCATTGAGTACAGCAATGCCCGATAGTGCGATAAAACCAACGGCGGCTGAAATTGAGAAGGGTATATCGCGTAATAACAAGGCAACGATACCGCCGGTAAGTGCCAGAGGCACCCCGGAAAAAATGATTGCGGCATCTTTAAGCGAACCCAAAGCCAGGGTGAGCAAGCCAATAACCAGTAACAGGGTAATGGGAACCACAATAGACAGGCGCTGGGTTGCTGATTGTAGTTTTTGATAGGTTCCGCCATATTCAACCCAGTAGCCAGCAGGAATATCTACATTCTCTTTTAACTGTTGCTGAACCTCCTGCACAAAGGAACCTAAATCGCGCCCTCTTACATTCGCGGCAACCACGATACGGCGCTTACCGTTTTCTCTGTAAACCTGGTTATAGCCCATTACTAACTGGAGATCCGCTAACTCTTTTAGGGGGGAGTATAAGCCATTGGGTAGACTGATAGGCAGGTCTGAAAGCGCATCAATATCCGTGCGCAAATGCTCGGCTAAGCGAACCACAATATCCGCGCGTCGGTCACCTTCGTATAGCTGGCTGGCAACGCTGCCGCGCAGAGCGGTTGTTAGCAAGTCCTGCAATTGCAGATGACTCAAACCATAACGCGCCAAAGTTTCACTTTTAGGGATGATGGTCATAACTGGCAGCCCGGTGCTTTGCTCTACCGCTACATCGGCCGCACCAGGGATGCCACTGATAACTTTTTCTATTTGCGCCCCAACGGCAATCAGCTGGTCGAAGTCATCACCAAACACTTTAACCGCAAGCTCGGAACGAACCCCGGAAATGAGCTCATTAAAACGCATCTGAATGGGCTGTAAAAACTCATAACGATTACCGGGAATAGGAGTCACTACAGCTTCTAATTCATCCACAAACTGGTTTTTTGTTTTGCTAGGGTCAGGCCATTCAGCGCGAGGTTTTAGAATAATAAAATTGTCTGCAACGCTGGGCGGTACGGCATCGGTAGCCACTTCAGCGGTGCCGATTTTTGCAAAAACCCGCTCCACTTCCGGCATTTTCTGAATTTCTTCTTCAAGAATTTTCTGCAAATGAATGGCTTCATTCAGCGATGTGCCGGGAATGCGTAAGGCGTGCATAACAATATCGCCTTCATCAAGGTTGGGCATAAATTCTGAACCCAGTCGCGGAACTAAAAACGCCGAGCCCACCAGCAAAAGCATTGCCAACCCTACCACCAGCCACCTGAATTTCAGCGACAGCAGCAACACAGGTTTATACAGTGAACGGGCAGACTCTACCACTATGTTCTTTTTTTCCTTAATGGGTTTACTAAACAGCAGGGCAACACCGGCTGGAATAAAAGTGATGGACAAAATCATCGCGCTGACCAGAGCAATGATGACGGTGGTTGCCATCGGGTGATACATTTTTCCTTCTACACCGCTGAGTGCAAAAATAGGAATATAGACGGCGGTAATAATAAACACCCCAAATAGTGCCGGCCTGATAACCTCGCGAGTGGCTTCAAAAACAATCGCCAGTCGTTCATTCAGCGGAATACCCTCTTTACGGTATGCCTGACTCAAGCGGCGCATACAGTTTTCAACAATGATGACAGCGCCATCAATAATCAGGCCAAAATCCAATGCGCCCAAGCTCATAAGATTGGCGCTTGTTTTTGTCTGCACCATTCCAGTAATGGTCATCAGCATGGCAATAGGAATAACGGCTGCGGTTAAAATGGCTGCTCGAATATTGCCTAAAAATATAAATAACACCACAATCACCAACAAAGCACCTTCGGTTAGGTTTTTTTGCACCGTTTCCAGGGTTTTATCAACCAGTGTGGTGCGGTTGTAAACGGCGGTGACGGTAATGCCATCTGGTAGGCTGCTTTTAATTTCCTCCAGTTTAAGGGCGACATCGTTAGCCACCGTGCGACTGTTTTCACCTATCAACATAAACACCGTGCTCATCACCACTTCCCGACCATTTTGGGTGGCAGCGCCCGTGCGTAACTCTTTGCCAAGGCTAACAGTGGCAACATCTTTGATGCGCACGGGAATGCCTTGTTGTTGGTTAATCACGATGGTTTCTAAATCCTTCATCGAACCGGCCTGACCGGGTACCCGCATTAACCACTGCGAACCATTGTGTTCAATAAATCCAACCCCGCGGTTATCGTTGTTTTCCTCGATTGCTGTTACCACATCGGCATAAGTCATTTGATAAGCCAATAATTTGGCAGGATCGGGAGCGACTAGAATTTCTTTTTTGTAACCTCCAATCGGATTAACTTCAGCCACACCCGACACCCGCATTAATTGGGGGCGAATAATCCAGTCGTGGGTTGAGCGTAAATCTGTCGGTGTAATCAGGCTACCATCACTGTTGGTAGCACCGGGTTGGGCATCTACCGTAAACATGAATATCTCGCCCAGCCCCGTGGCAATTGGACCAAGGGTTGGTTCTAGCATGGCGGGCAGGTTGGCTTTGGCAGTGCTCAGCCGTTCGCCGACTAACTGGCGGGCAAAATAGATATCTGTGCCATCTTCAAATACCACCGTAACCTGTGACAGACCATAACGCGATACTGAGCGGGTATAAGATAGCTTGGGTAGTCCCGTCATCGCGGTTTCTACCGGAAAACTCACCCGTTGCTCGGTTTCCAGCGGGGTGTAACCCGGTGCCTGGGTGTTAATAACGACCTGAACATTGGTAATGTCGGGAACGGCATCGATTGGTAGTTGGGTGAATTTCCATACCCCCAAGCCCATTGCCGCCAGTACAAACACCATCACCAGACCGCGCCGGGCGAGTGCAAACTTAATAATTGCTTCTAACATTTTGCTTGGCCTTTAGTGGTCGTGGGAAGCGCCGGATTTTTCAATGTCGGCTTTGATGACATAACTGTTTTCACTCACATAGCGGGTGCCGGCATCCAGCCCGCCGAGCACTTCAGCCCATTCACCGGCCTGCAGGCCAAGTTCCAGCATACGCACTTCATATTCTTCGCCAATGAGTGCATAGACCACAGTAAAGTCTCTGAATGGCTGCAAACCCGAGCGCTTTACCGCTAATTCGGCGTGGTGTTGACCGACAATAATTTTGGCGCTGAGGTGACGGCCCGGAAGTAAGCGTTGGTTTTGGTTATCCAGCACAACCCTGACTTTTACCGACTGATCAGCTTCGGCATAAAGATTTATTTGCGAAATTTTACCGCTGAGACTGTGCCCGCTGGTGGTATCGGTGATGTTCACTACAGCACCAATTTTGACTTCCGGTAAATCAGATGGAAACACGGAAAACTCGGCCCAAACCGTATCGGTATTGATAATGGTAAACAACTCACGCCCATTAGTTTGCTCGCCCTCATTGGCATTCCGCTGAGTTATAACGCCACTAATAGGAGCCGTAATGGTAAATACCTGCAAGCTCTCATTGCTTTCAATCCGGGCCAGTTTCTGACCCTTGATTACCTGCTCGCCTAGTGCAGGGAATACCGATTTAATCAAGCCGTCAAAACGCGCTGTGACTTTGCGACTGCGCTCAAGATTGACTGCAACTTGACCGTATACGCTGATACTTTTCTCGATAACAACGGCTTGTGCTATCAGGGTTTCAACCTCCAGTGCTTGCGCCACGGCGGTTTCAATTTTCGTGCGGCCTTCAAAGTTTTCATATTCCCAACGGTGTCTTGAACCTTTGTGCACAGCATTGATAGTGACCAGAAACGAATGTGGTTCGTAAACGACCATATCACCCACCAATGCATCGCCCAGCGGAGAGAAGGCGATTTCATCCAGCTTGTCGCCAAGGCGGGTTAAAGTGACTTTCAGGTCGATATCTTCGGGTGCCACCGGGCGATTGTTTTTGGTCGCCCAGGCGCGAAACTCTGGCGGTACGCCGGTTTCAAAAATAGCCAGTTCAAGGGTGAAGTCACCATTTCTTAGTAGCCGGCCCCGATGCGGGCCTTTTTCTGGTTCAGCTTCGTTGTGATCAGCGGATTCACCTGCATCTGGGTGTGAGCCATCCTCACCACAGCCGCTGAGCATACTGACCAGCAGTAGCAATATCAGGATTTCCTTGAGCTTGAATGGGCTTGAAGTTTTCATTAGGTGTTTCCTGTTGTTGTTTGGCTTAGAGACACGCCGGTTAATCGCTCGATTTCAATCAGGTAGCCATGTGCGGCAACGCTGGCTTCAAGCAGCATATTATGGGCATCTAGCAATTCGTTCTGAACACTGCGTAGTTCCAGATAACTGTAGCGGCCAAGTTGGTAGGCGCGGCGGGTCCCTACAAGGGCTTTCTCAAGGGGTGGAATAATGTCGATCTGCACGGCATTAATGACATGCAGGCTGTGTTGTAATTTTTCATAGATGACCAGTAGGGCTGTTTCGCTTTGAATTTGCACGGCATGCTTGTCATTATCGGTTTTCGCTAAATTCGCGCGGGCTTCGGCAATCCGTCCCGGGTTGCGGGTGTTTTTACCAAACGGGATAGAAATACCCGTAATCAGGGACTGATCATTACCAACATTGCTATGGCGAACTCCGGCGCTAACACGCCAACTGGGCTTGCTTTGCGCCAGGGCAAGGTCTAACTCTGCCTGCTTTAACAGTTGGCTAGACAATAAGCGAATGAACTCTGGGTTCTCTGGCAAGCGCGACTTTAGATTCTCAAAAGAAGCAATCTGCGGGATGGTTAAAACATCGCCCTCAACCCGGGAAAAAGACGGGCTGGTCTCCCCCCACTGGGCTGCCAGTAGATGATTGGCTGCCCGGAGTTCATGCACAATATCTTCGCGCTGTAGTTTGCTGTGTGCCAGTTCAGCCTGCGCCCGGGAAAGCTCCGCGGCTGGGGTGTGACCCGCCTTAACCCGCTTGCTTACTGATTGAATAATTTCTTCGGCCAGATGAATGCTTTTATCGGCATTTAATTCGCGTGCTTGAAAAGCCAGACTCTGCAGATACCGGCGAGCAGTCTCGGCGGCTGCATTCAATTGTTGTATATCTGCCTGCGCTTTTATTAGAGATGAACCCGCAGTAGCTGCATTTATATAATGTTGGCGCAAGCCGCGTTCAAGCACCCAGCTAATGCTCAGGGTAGCTTGTGCACTATCCACGCCGCGGTTATCGCCGCTGCCTAAAAGATCCTCCAATAAAAAGTCTATTTCAGGGCTGGGGGCTATGCCCGCTTGCTCAACCCGTCCTTGCTGGGCTTTTAAACGGTAGTCAAAAGCCCGTAGTTCCGGATTGTGCTCAATAGTCTTGATGATGGCTTCATTTAGGCTCAGTGTGTGGTTTTCAGCGTCGCTATCAGCAGCATTAACAACTCCACAAAAACATAGCAAAGCAAGTAAAAAAAGTGTCCGGAAAACCGGGCGCCTGTTAACGGGTTTGGTAAGAAGAAAAAATGGCCGCATTACATAATCCTTGTGTACGCTTGTTGCTATACAGGCATAAAGCTAAATAAAATGGTTTTTTGGTTTTTGTGCTTACACTTGTGTTGCTATAGATAAGCCAAGCAAGTGTGGACAACAAAAAGAACTCATAGATAGAGTGTTTCTACGCAGGTATACGCAGAGAATATTAGCGTGCGGGTGGTGCTCGCAGGGGTGGGGAAAGCAGGTAATAGCTATAAAATATTAACTTGTTTTCTCGCCTGCGCTGAATAAACGGCCGGGAGCGGACGCATATCATCAAGGTGAAAAACAGCACGGGGATGGCAAGACCAAGGCTGCTGATATTGAGGTTTTTCAACAGGCCCTGATTACTGACTTCAACCTCTGAAATCACTTCCTCATTATGCTCATGGGATAAGTCGTGGGTAAAGTGGGCCTTGCTTAAAGAAGTATCACTGGTTTTTTCAGCAAGGCCTTGGCTATGACCCGGATTACCAGCATGCTCATGGTCTAGCGAATGAACATGCAACTTAAGCCCAGGCATAGACAGCAGTAGCAGCGAGAGCAATAAGCCCAAAACTATAAATCTACGCTTGTTTAGCTGACGGAAATATTCCATATAGCCCTAGTGTAATCAACCTAATCAACCTAATCAACCTAATCAACCAAAAGCAAATCTTAATAACAATATCAAAACCTATTCGTCATTCCGGAAACCAGTCGCATCACCACTGGATCCCCGCCCCCGCCCCCCGCTTTCGCGGGGGCATGCTTCGCGAGGATGATGAGCTTAGGGTTAAGAGGCTTGATTAGGCTTCTTTATTGGTATACACACACTTGTTTTTCATCCGCTTACGGATCATTGTGTTCATATATTCTCTTTCACTGTCTTTGTTTACAAACATAGGCGGGGTTTTGTTAACCAGTAGAATAAAATCTCCGGTTTTTGCTTCATCCTCGCTCCACGCGGGTGACTGCGAATCTTTCACGGTAATCGGGTTTATAACAGCAACTTTTAGCTCAGGCATGCGGATAAGTAAGCGCTCAACAGTACCAAGGCCAGACTCTGAATGAAAGCTGCCGGTAAGATGTAAAACTTTACGCTCCGGATTGCCCTGAAGATGCATGGCGATGGTTTCTGCCATGGTGTCATCGCGCAAAACCTGGGCTGAGAAACTCCGGATTGCCATTGCCATACCGGCATCCATGGATTTTTTCTTCTTTTTGGAATCAGCGGCATCTTCAGTATCAGCACCGTGTGCTCTACTGCCGCCCATGAAACCTAAATATTTATCCCTATAAGGGCCCTCATACAGGTTCAGTTCTTTTGCCAACCATCCGCGATCCGGCATTGGGATTTTATCTAATACCTCTGCGCCCTTCTTGCCAACACAAATAACCGCATCTTTAGGTGCGTTAGCGGCTAATACAGGTAGATTATTGATTTTGGCATACTCTACCAGTGGACGGTAACTCTGTTCATAGTTATCCCAGCCACGGCCATCTTTCTGCAATACTTTTTCACCGATTTCTCCATTCAAATACTGGTCGAGCAAGGGCTGTATATCGCGCTCAATCTGCTCAAGTGAAAGGGTCATAGCCGGGTTTTTAGACTGTAACCCTTCAAAAACCTGCATTTGTGCCAGGTGAATACCGGAGTGGCCATGAAACTCACCAAAAAACACCACATCATAGGTACTCAACTGTTCAACAACTTGTTCCAGAGATTGCACGCTACTGTCTTTGCCGCGCACCCAAATGGTATCGTAAGTTGTGTTTATTGGGCTGATAACAGCCGTTGCGGAGGTTTTCTCTGCTGCTTGATATGCAGTGGTTGATGCACATGCGCCCAGACCTAAAGTAATGGCAGATACTAATAATAGTGATGATTTTTTCATGCTTTTTGTCTTCTTCCTTGTTAATGCTGTGGAATTTAGCTTGCGCTATTAAAACAAACTATTTTCACATAGTACAATGTATGCTCTGAGTATACCCTGAGTTTTTAGAGACCAAAAACCACAAACTACCCAACATTCGCTTCATACCGATGCAAAACAATGCTATTTTGGGGCAATTAAATTTACCTTGCAAGAGATAAAATATGAAAAACTTCCTAATCGGATTCGCTTTACTAGTATTGGCAAGTGGCCTTCAAGCCCAAGAGACGCTGTATCACCACGACCTTGATATTGAGGTAGACCCAATAAAACACAGTATTAAAGTGAGGGATATCATCACTATTTCAGCGAGCGCTGAGCCTTCGACACTGCGCTTTTCGCTACACCAAGGATTATCACCCAACAGCCCCAGCGCTGGCGTGACTATTACAGAAATAGAAGATGTGACAACGCCTGCCGATAAAGGCATGGATCAGGAAGACCATAGCTCAGTATTAAAAACTACCACCTACCAGATTGATTTCGAAGGTCAGCAACCGGATTCATTGGTGATTGAATACGCCGGGGTTATTCACCATCCAGTAAAACAGATGAACGAGGAGTACTCGCGCGGCTTTAGCCAGTCGCCAGGTCTGATTGATGAACAGGGGGTTTTCCTTTCCGGATCAACTCACTGGATACCCTCTTTTGGGGATGAATACATCACCTATAAGCTGAAAGTACAAGTGCCTGCCGGCTGGCGAACCGTTAGCCAAGGCACTAGAACTGCACAATCGGAAGATGATAAATTTCACAGTGATACCTGGGAAGTAAACACGCCTACCGAAGAGGTGTTTGTAATATCCGCACAGTTTACAGAGTATGAGTATCAAGTTGGTAATGTCACCGCCATGGCGTTTTTGCGCGACAAAGATGATGCTTTGGCCAATAAGTACCTAGAAACCACCGCTCAATATTTGGAGATGTACCGGGAATTGATTGGTGTTTATCCATACTCGAAGTTTGCCCTGGTAGAGAACTTCTGGGAAACCGGCTATGGCATGCCATCCTTTACCCTGTTGGGCCCACAAATCATCCGCTTTCCTTTCATATTGCATTCTTCCTACCCGCATGAACTATTACACAACTGGTGGGGCAATGGCGTGTTTGTGGATTTTGAAACTGGCAACTGGTGTGAGGGTTTGACCGCCTATATGGCAGATCACCTCATCGCTGAACAGCGCGGCAATGGTGCTTCTTCCAGACTTTCCACCCTACAAAGCTATACAGATTATGTAAGTCCTGAGAATGAGTTTCCTTTAAAAGACTTTATTTCTCGTACCAATGCCTCTTCTTCTGCGATTGGTTATGGCAAAACCTCGATGATGTTTGACATGCTCAGGGAGGATGTCGGAGACGATAATTTTAGGCGCTCGTTGCAGAAGTTTTATCGGGACAATAAGTACAAACGGGCGGGTTATACCCAAATTCGTGAATCCTTTGAAGAGGTAACCAATCAGGACTTGAGTGGTTTTTTCGATCAATGGGTCAACCGCAGTGGCGCACCAGAATTAAAAATCAAATCAGCTCACGCAGACCATAATATGGTGGAGTTGGAGCTAGAACAGATACAGGCGGGGGATGTTTACACACTATCGATACCCGTGGTTATTTATACCGCTGACAAAGCCCACAAACAAATGCTGGCAATGGATCAGAAACAACAAAAATACAGTTTGCAGGTAGATGGAACCCCTCTACGAGTGGATGTAGACCCGCAATTTAACCTGATGAGACGACTGCATTTTCAGGAAATTCCACCCGCATTGTCCAAAATGTTTGGCGCCAGCAAAACCCTGATGATTCTGCCTTCAAAAGCGAATGCTGAGACCATTGCGCGTTATCAGCAACTGGCAAAAATCTGGAAAGCTAATAAAGGTGAAGAGTTCAGCGTAAAACTGGACTCCGAGGTCAGCAGCTTACCTAAAGACCGTAGCGTATGGGTATTGGGCTGGAACAATAGCTGGCGCAAAGCCATCGATAGTGCACTGGAGCCTTATGACGCGGAAATTGGTGTGGATGCTGCCCGCTTCGGTAGCGAATCTGCAAACGCAGCGGATAACAGCTTGGTTGTGGTAACTCGCCACCCAGACGACACTAACTTGGCAGTCGCCTGGTTAAGCGCGCACGCCAGCGAGGCTGTCGCAGGCCTTGCTCGAAAACTGCCGCATTACGGTAAGTATTCATATCTCGGTTTTACCGGTACAGAACCTACCAATTCGCTTAAAGGCCAGTGGCCTGCAATCGGCTCACCTTTGTCTGCGGATCTTGTTGATCAGCCCGGCGAGCTGCCAGTACTCAAAAAGCGTCCGGCACTAGCCATGTTGGCGCCCGTGTTTAATGCCGCCAGAATGCAACTTGATGTTGAAACACTTGCTGCAGATGATATGCAGGGCCGGGTTCCAGGCTCTACCGGCCTAGACAAAGCTGCTGACTATATTGCCG
>JAKITM010000080.1 GCA_021648045.1 Lysobacterales bacterium | reverse complement strand
GCAAGCTATACTCTGTTGGTGATTCAGTTGAAGCCAAGTTTGTTAATATCGATCGTAAAAATCGTGTACTTAGCCTGTCTATTAAAGCTAAGGAAGACGACGAACTGGCTGAAGCACTGGAAGAGTACGAAAGTAGTGCTGAAACCTCAACAGGTTCCACTCTGGGTGACCTTCTGCGTCAGCAACTCGACCAAAAAGACTGAGTGTAAATCGGCGGGGGCCGCGTTAGCGACCCCCGCTTTACATCTAATAACTTAAACTGTATTACAATCATATTATGACAAAATCAGAATTAATTGATTTGCTCGCGGAACAACAGCAACATCTGGCTCATGTTGATGTGGAACTCGCGGTTAAAACCATCCTCGAACAAATGAGTCAGGCACTGGCTACCGGTGAGCGGATTGAAATTCGCGGATTCGGAAGTTTTTCACTGCGCTACCGTCCACCACGGATGGGTAGGAACCCGAAAACAGGCGCATCTGTTGCCTTACCGGGTAAGCATGTACCACACTTTAAGCCCGGCAAAGCACTGCGTGAGCGGGTTAACGCATCTATTGCTACTAAAAAATTAGCTTCTTGAAGCTAAATGCTTGCCGCTAAATGTATCGTTTAAGCTTATATATTCTTGCGCTGTTAGCACTTGTTCTCGGCCTGTTAATTGGTACTCTAAACGCTAGCTCAGTCAATATTGATCTATTCTGGCAGCAACTTGAATTACCACTAGGCGCTGCTTTAGTGATGGCCTTTGTGCTGGGAATATTACTCGGCCTGTTCGCACTTTATGTTTTCCGGGTGCTGCCTCAGGCTATACAACTCAGAGGACTTCAAAAAACAGTGCGTAAACTCGAAGCATCTGCCGATGGCGATAATTCGAGTCTAACTCGATTGTCTGTAAGTGAAGATTGAGGGTTTAGTTCTCCTGCTCATTGTGGTTGCAGCGCTTGCAACCGGCGGGTTAATTGCGAAATATAAGCCTAGAAAATCCCGCAAGCAAGACCCTGAGGAACGCTTTCGTGGCCACTATTTTCGTGGCTTAAACTACCTGCTTAACGAGCAACAAGATAAGGCTATTGATGTTTTCCTGCGCCTTGCTGAGGTTAACCAAGACACCGTTGAAACTCATTATGCGCTGGGGAATTTATTTCGTCGGCGGGGTGAGGTCGACCGCGCCATCCGCTGCCACCAAAACATAATTGCCAAACCAGGTCTTACCGAGCGTCAGCGTACCCGCGCCTTATTGGAACTGGGTGAAGACTATATGCGCGCAGGCTTGCTGGATAGGGCAGAACGGTTATTTGCTGAGCTGGTCGAAGGCGATGCCCATACTCCCTCCGCGCTAAAACACCTGCTCGATATTTATCAACAGGAAAAAGATTGGCACAAGGCCATCAGTATTGCCAAACAGCTGGCGCAAACCAGGCAAAACGGCATGGGCCATATAATTGCTAATTATTATTCAATATTGGCTGAAGAAAGTGCGTTACAGTCTGATTTTGATGAAGCCCACGCTTATTTACGGCAGGCTCGCCAGTATAACTCTGAGTCAGTTCGAAGCTGCCTGCTTGAAGCGCGAATGGCTGAACAGCAAGAGCAGTTCAGTGATGCAGCAGACGCTTATCTACAGGCGTATTGCTTTGGCAATGATTGCCTGCCCGAAATACTACCCGCATTACTGCAAAACTTAGAGGCGGCAGGGCGACAAGCTAGGATCCCTGAATACCTCGATCAGTTTATTGCAGATACGCACGGCATTACCCCGGTTATTGCTAGAACTCGACTGTATAAAAACGAACAGGGTTTAAAGGTTGCTGCCGAGTTTTTGGTTGTATTTCTACGCCAGCACCCATCGGTGCAGGGCCTGGCCTACCTTATTGATATGAACGCTACTGAACAGTCAAACAGCCTTCCTGTAGATGGCCTGTTGGGCGGTTTATCCAGCACCCAAAGTGCTGACGCCTCAAGCCGGGACATTTTACTTGAACTCACCCATCAACTACTTAAGAATCAACCAGTATACCGCTGTAAACATTGCGGCTTTTCCGGGCAGCAGCATCAGTGGCAATGCCCCAGTTGCAAACGCTGGGATACCACCAGTCGTATTCGTGGGGTTAACGGCGAATGAGCCAGCCCCTGTGGTTCTATCCACTACTGGCATTTGTTTTAACGCTGGGACTCACGCCGCTGGCAATTTATTATTCGAACAAAAAAAAGTTACTGGATTACCCCGGAGAGCGTCGTTCGCACGACCGGCCAATACCGCGAGGTGGCGGAGTAGTTGCAGTTTTGGTGTTGCTGTTACTCTGTGAATACTTTTTATTCAGCCAGTGGGGTGCACTTGGAGGATTAGGACAAGTTAGTTTTATAGCATTCATAATTGCTGTTTTTGGGCTTGGGGTTGTGGGTTACCGTGATGACCATGCCAGCCTATCTAACACCATGAAATTAACCATCCAAGTGCTTGCCTGCGCTGCAGTAGTGTTGATGTTGCTGGCGGCTGCGCCAGCACCAAAGCCTGCCACAGCTTTGCTATTTTTCGCATTCATGGCAATGCTCTGGCTGACCAATTTATATAACTTTATGGATGGCAGTCATGGAATGGCAGCGGGTCAGGCGGTATTTTCCGGCCTGCTTCTGGCCTGGTTTTTTAAGCTTAATAACATTTACCCACTCACCTTGCTGTCACTGTTGTTGGTGGCCGTTTCTGCGGGTTTTATAGTTTGGAATTTCCCCCGTCCACGGGTGTTTATGGGCGATGTTCTCAGTGGTGTTTTGGGTGTTGCTTTTTCAGTGCTCATTGTAGCTGGCTGGTTGCTCTATCAGCTTGACCTACTATTGTTAAGTATCGTGTTAGCGACTTTTGTGGTGGATGCAACTTTGACCTTAATGGCACGCATCCTAAGCGGTCAAAAATGGTATAATCCCCACCGTGAACATGCTTATCAACGGCTGGTAACGGGCGGTTATGGACATGTGGGTACATGGTTGATTTATCAGGCATTGAATTTTCTGCTAGTGCTGCCGGTTTTCTGGTTGGCACAGAGCGGACGGATTAATAGCTTCAGTGCGGCAGTTTTTGTTTACCTGCTGTTTAGTTTGCTCTGGTATGCTGTGTATCGAAATCAACGAACCAATAACAAAAATAATATAAACGAAGGGCATTAGGATGATGCATTGGCTCAGACACCCCCGCGCAGCCGTTGTTGGCCACGACCTGGTCATGGTGCTTATTGCATGGCTTTCGGCGAGCTGGCTGCAAAACCAGATCCTTGCGGGTAGTTCTGCAATTAGCATATTTAGTATTGAAACCATTTTGGTTCTCAGTATGCAGGGCTTAATGTTTTGGTATATTGGGCTGTATCGCGGCCTTTGGCGTTTCGCTAGTTTTCTTGACCTTTGGAGCATTATTAAAGCCAGCACCCTTGGCGGTTTGATCGTTGCCTTGGGGTTTTTGCTCGGTAGTGCTTCACTGGCATCAATGTCAGTCATCCTGATTGCTTATCCATTAATTTTGTTCCTGGTATTGGGTATTCCCCGAATGCTTTACAGAATCTGGAAAGATAAGCACATGGGAATCAATACTAGTGGCGGCAAGCGTACCCTGATTATCGGTGCAGGTCACTCAGGTGCCTTGTTGGTACGCGAGTTGCGTCATCGAGGCGGTTTTAATGTACTGGGTTTGCTCGATGATAAGCGTAAACTCGTAGGCGCAAGAATTCACGGCCTTCCGGTTTTGGGTGAAATCAGCCAGCTGGAATCGTTGTGCCAAAGTCTGAATGTCGAGCTCGCTATTATCGCTATACCTTCTGCCAGCAATCAACAAATGCAGCGGATCGTAGAGGTATGCGAGGATGCAGAAGTCAAATTTATGACTTTGCCTACATTACAGGATTTCGGTAATAAAGCCGTTAGAATTGATGAGATTAAACCGGTCATTATTGATGACCTGCTAGGGCGCGAGCCGGTTATGCTTAACTGGGAATCTATTCGTTCTGGCTTATCCAATAAACGGGTGTTAATCACTGGTGGCGGTGGCTCGATTGGCGCAGAACTTTGTCGCCAGATTGCACATCTTAATCCGGTAGAATTAATTGTCGTTGACCAGAGTGAGTTTAATCTTTACCAAATTGAAAAGGAGCTGAGTAACGACTACCAGGACCTGGTTTATGCCTGCGTGCTGGGTGATATTTGCGATTCAGCTACCGCTGAAAAAATCGTATCAGAATACCGCCCAGATATGATTTTCCACGCCGCAGCGTACAAACACTTACCCATTTTGCAAAACCAAATTCGTGAAGCCTACCGGAATAATGTCATTGGTACCATCCGCATGTCACAAGCAGCGGATCGCCACGGCGTTGGTACTTTTGTGCTTATTTCAACCGATAAAGCGGTTAACCCCAGTAATATAATGGGAGCGACCAAACGAGTCGCCGAAATTTACTGTCAGAATATGGATGCACATTCTGATACACGCTTCATCACAGTGCGCTTTGGTAATGTCTTGAACTCCAACGGCAGCGTTGTACCCTTATTTAATGATCAGATTCGCAAGGGCGGGCCGGTTACTGTAACGCATCCGGAAATTTCCCGTTATTTCATGACCATATCAGAGGCATCACAGCTGATTTTGCAGGCAGCAGTACTCGGCAAGGGCAGTGAGATATTTGTTCTGGATATGGGTGACCCGGTCAAAATATCCTACCTTGCCGAACAATTGATTCGGCTGGCTGGAAAAGAGCCAGGTAAAGATATCCAGATTATATACACCGGGCTTCGGCCGGGTGAAAAACTGTTTGAAGAGTTGTTTCACGAACACGAGCCTTATAAGAAAACCAGTCATGAAAAAATCTTCTTGGCGCGGCACCGCAAGACGGCATGGCCAGAGTTGCAGGAAGCCTTACGGGGTTCTGAAATAGCAGTAAAACGCTACGATACCCAGAGCATCTACAACACGCTGGTAATGTTGGTGCCGGAACTTGACCGTGCATCTTCACCCATGTCAGAAAAAGTTGTTTCTATAAACAGGTCACAACAGGCAATAAAATGAAACCCGTTAGAAAGGCTATATTTCCAGTTGCTGGGCTGGGTACACGCTTTCTGCCTGCGACCAAATCTATCCCTAAAGAAATGCTGCCCATAGTGGATAAGCCACTAATTCAGTATGCGGTTGAGGAAGCTTTGGCGGCTGGAATTGATACTCTAATTTTTGTTACTAGTCGAAAAAAACACAGCATATCCGATCATTTCGACCGAGCATTTGAACTGGAAACCAAACTGGCAGCCAGTGGAAAACTGGAGTTATTGGAATGTATTACCGATATTATTCCGAGTAATATTACCCGGGCGGAGGTTTCTCAGTTGGAAACCCTGGGTCTGGGGCATGCAGTAAACTGCGCACGGGGATTAATCGGGGATGAGCCTTTTGCCGTGCTGCTCGCTGATGACTTAATCAAAACCAGTGGCCCTGGCTGTTTGCAGCAACTTATTTCGCAATATGAGCAAACCGGTCAGAGTACCATTGCGGTACAAAGTATTGCAGCGGAAGAAAGTGATCAGTATGGCATGATTAAACCATCTTCCAGCGACCGTAAAGTGTTATCTATTGTCGAAAAACCTGCGCCTGAAGATGCACCATCCCAGCTTGCTGTTGTTGGCCGTTATGTCTTGACGCCGGAAATTTTCCCGCTGTTTGATGATCTCGGCGCCGGTAGTGGTGGCGAAATTCAGCTTACCGATGCGATTGCTCTGCTGATTAAAGAGCAAGCGGTTGGCTATTGCGAGTTTAGTGGCAGACGCTATGATTGCGGCTCTAAGGTCGGCTTCATCGAGGCGACGGTAGATTATGCTCTAGAGCGCCCAGAACTGCGGGGTAAGATACTCCACCATATTCGCAAGTCATTAAACTAAGCGTATGCAAATTCGCAAACCCACAGATTGGCCTGATGGTTGGCCTAAGGGTCGGATAGACTGCCTGAAGCACGACTCTCGTGTGTTGCGCGGTAATCCTTGGAATGACCCGACGCAGCGTGATGTGTTCGTTTATTTACCCCCTGATTACAGCGAGAGCACAAGCTATCCCGTGTTCTGGGATCTGGCGGCCTACACAAACTCTGGCCCTGGGCATGTAAACTGGCGCAATCACGGCGAGAATATACCCCAGCGGCTTGATCGCTTGATTGCCAGCGGCAAAATGGGCCCGGTTATTGCCGTTTTTCCAGATTGTTACACCTCTTTAGGTGGTAATCAATACCTCAACTCCCGCGGCGTAGGTCAATATGATGACTATTTGATAAAGGAATTAATACCGCTGGTGGAAAGCCAATACGCTGTGCGTGCCGGTGCAGGCGGCAGGGCGGTTTTTGGAAAATCTTCGGGTGCGTATGGTGCCTTAACCCAAGCCATTCGGCATCCGCAAACTTGGGGTGCAGTCGCTTGCCATTCCGGGGACCTGAATTTTGAACTGGTTTATCGAGCTGACTTTCCTACAGCATGTAATGTGCTGGCGCGGCATAAATATGACATTCCACGCTTTATGCGACATTTTTGGAACAGCAAACAGCCTGGAGCAGCTGACTTCCATACGCTGATGGTTTTATGTATGGCGGCCAGTTACGACCCGGCTGACCCGGCATTAACAAAAACCGGCTTGCCATTCCGCTTGCCCTTTGACCTTAAAACCTGTGAACTCGATTCTGAGGCTTGGGCGCGCTGGTTGCAGTTTGATCCATTGGAAATGCCGGCTGATATGCTCAAGTCATTGGCATCCTTACGCGGACTTTACCTTGATGTTGGAAACAGGGATCAGTATCATATCCACTTTGGAAGCCGTCGTTTTCATCAACGCTTGCTGGATATGGGTATAGCCCACCACTATGATGAATTTGATGGTACCCATTCAGGAATTGATCACCGGCTGGATATTTCACTGCCGTGGTTATATCAGAAATTAATGGAAAACTAATGTCTATTCAAATAAGCCAATCAGGCAGTGTATTTTTAAACCAACTGGTAGAAAAACAAGATGAACCTGGTCTTGGGCTACGCCTGCGAGTTACATCGCCAGGGACAGCTTCCGCGAGTTGTGAACTTATCTTTTGTGCCCCTGATGAGTGTAAAGCCGATGACTCCATCATCGTGCTAAGTGAGATTAACCTATATGTCGAAAAACGCTCGCTGAAATTTCTGGATGGTGCTGAAATTGACTACTTGGATGAAAAAACCGGTGGCCGCCTGAATATCAAGGCGCCGAATATTAAAGGTACTGCGCCGGCTGATAATGCGCCGCTGAAAGATAAGGTCGCTTGGCTGATAGTGACTGAAGTTAACCCTTCACTGGCTTCCCATGGAGGGCATGTGGATCTTGTTGATGTGAGCGATGAGGGTGTCGTATTGTTGCGCTTTGGCGGTGGTTGCCATGGTTGCGGCATGGCTAATGTTACCCTGCAGAATGGGATAGAAAAAACCTTGAAAGAACAGCTCCCACAGGTTACAGCAGTGGTCGATGCAACGGATCATGCTTCCGGGGAAAATCCCTATTATTAAACGAATATTTAGTTTGTCTACAAAGTAAAACGGGGCCAAGGCCCCGTTTTTTTATTCTGCAGCAGTTTGCCCGAACTATTTAAATGCACTAAGATCTTTTAGCCCGTCAAGTGATGCATAGAATGCTGCTAAATTTTCAATGTCATCATCAGTTAAACCTACAACCATGCTGTTCATTGTTGGGTTTTTACGATCACCGCTCTTATAGTCGTGTAAGGATTTGGCTAGGTAATCTTGGTGTTGGCCAGCAAGCCTTGGGTATTGCGGGTCTGTGCCGTTACCATCAGCACCGTGACAGGCGGCGCACATTGCTGATTTTTCTTTACCGGCAGCGGCATCGCCTGCAATTGCAGTATTGATTGAAGATACAGCGATGAAGCTTAATATTGTTATAAATATGTATTTATTTTTCATTGTAATTGCTCACTGACTAGCTTGTTTTTGGGCTTATTTATTGGGCTTATACTATTGGTCTTATTTAAGGCTGGCAAACCAGGCGGCGATGTCGGCAATATCTTCCTTGCTAAGGCTTTCTGCTTGTGCCTGCATGGTTGAATGTTTTCTATCACCGACTTTATAAGCCTCAAGGGATAAAACAAGGTATTTCTCATTTTGGCCCGCAATTTTCGGTACTCTGTAGGATGGATACACATTGAAATAACTACTGATCCCATGACAGCCTGTACAGGTTATCGCTTTGATTTTTCCAGCCTCGATATCAGCTGCAGCCACACTGCTTACAACAATTGTTTGCAAAACAGCAACAATTAACAGGGTGGTAAGTGTTTTTAGGGTTTTTTTCATGACTTGTGACTCATCTTATAATTGTTACGGACTCAGACAAGTATGCGATTATAACTGTTGAAACGAGTGCTGTGTAGTCTTACAAAGCTCAGTCAGCTAGTTTTTTACTAATTTCTGCCGCTGATATCCCTGCACCACCGGTTAATGTTAGTTTCAGTGCTTCTTCAATCGAAAGATCCAGCGCTGTTAGTGCGCTTTCGGGTAAGTAGAGTGTATACCCACCAATCTGGTAGCTCATCGGCATATAAACGGCAACAAGGTGCTCAGAAGCCGTGCTGGCAAGCTTTTCTAGCTGTGGGTAAACTAATTTCTCTTGGGTAACAAAACCAATCAATTGGAACTGTTGACCAGGAAGTTTAACCGCAACCACTCGCCCGAGCTTACGCTCTTCCCCTGGATTAAAATAAGATGCGAAGTCTCTTAAAGCGGAATAAATAGATTTTACTAGTGGTACCTTTTTAATCAGGCGATCTCCCAGCCCGAATATTTTTTGGAATATAAGCCAATGCGAAAGAAGACCAATAAAAACTGTAAAAACTACCGCAACAACAAGTCCCATTCCAGGAATATACCAGCCACTAGGTAGGAGGCCATAAAGATAGCCACCGAATTTTGTTTCTGCAGTAATTATCAGCCACCAAACTAAGCTGATGGTCAGCACGATAGGCAAGACCACAATCAGACCTTTAAGAAACAGCTTTCCCAATTGATTCATTTTCAGTGGTTTAGTGTTTTATTGAGCGTGTTGGTTATCAAGGTTATCTGCGATAATGCCTATAGGGGTAGCGCACATAAGGGCTGTAGTAAGGCAAAAAATACATGCCTCCAGTATAATAGTTAACCCGCTCTTCGCGCTCCGGCCATAAATATATATTGTCAGCTTCAATGATCGGGTAGGCATAAACAAATTCCCCGATTTCACGCTCTTCAATCTGGCGGATAGGGCCAGTTACAGTTACTTCGCGGCCCTCTTTTAGAACTTCCGGATCCAGAAACTGATCTTTACAGACTATAAAGCGACCAATTGTCCCGTCCTGGTTAAGCGGGCGCTGGCTAGAGTTTAGTGGTTTCCCCAGAACTTCCATACAGGTTGATGTCGCTTCAGGTTTGATCGCAATAATGACTCCACCCCAGCGAATTTTCTGGTGCTGACTTAGGTTGATAGCTTGTTGGGGTTCGCTTACACTAAATTCACCCGCCAGAGGCTCAGGAATGGTTACGCAGGCCGATAACAAAACACCACTTGCTGCGGTGATGAAAAGAAGCTTTAAATTTGAGACATGCATGCTGATATCATCCTTTTAAATGAATTCTGTTGGTCAGAATGGGGCAAACTCTACCCTGTTGCAAGTTCCTTGCAGTTTTGTTTGTCATTGTTCTAATAGCTTTCCGGTTTTAGCGGCACAGATAAAGTCATTTTCGGTCAGTCCGCCAGCATCATGCGTGGTCCAACTAACCTTACAAAAGTTATAGCCCGCGTTGAAATCCGGGTGATGGCCTTCCTGGTTGGCGATCCATGCCATTGCATTAATGAATGCCATGGTTTTATAAAAACCTTTAAAGCGAAAGGTTCGCTGTAGGCTTTTTCCATCTGCGCTGATGTTCCAGTCAGAAACCTGCGCCATTAACGCAGTTATTTTATCTGCCTCAAGCATGCCGATACCGCCTTCACAGGCCGCGCAGTGTTTGTCGATTAATGCATCACTCATTACTTAGTTCCTATTTATGCTGATTTTTCTTTAGGTGGAAAAGTAGGCGCAAACTCACCTAGCTGCTTGGCTTTTTGTAGTATGCCGGTAATATCCTCGCGCGCCAATGCAAACAGATCATCCATTTTTTGAATTACAAAATAAATGGTCTGAAAAACATCAATTCTATAAGGTGTGCGTAAAACCGAGAGGGTATCAAAGTCGCGGCGCTCCGGTATGTCGCTCTGCAGTGAATAAACTAACTCTCCTGGTGATGAATTAATTCCTCCGCCATAGGTGCGTATGCCGGCTGGGGTATTTACCAGCCCGAACTCTACCGTAAACCAGTAAAGTCGGGCCAGCAATACCCGATCTGCTTTGTTCGCTTTGAGACCGGCTATTCCATAAGCATGGGTAAAGTCTGCAAATGCAGGGGATGTCAACATAG
>JAKITM010000079.1 GCA_021648045.1 Lysobacterales bacterium | reverse complement strand
GCAGTATAAGGAACTGGGAACCGGTAGGCGATGTTTACCTTAACCCGGTAAAGAAACTAGCGGTAACTGAGAGAAACAAGGCGGCATAATTTAAAGCTTTAGGCGACAACTATATTGACAAACGCCGTGATAGGGGGGGGTATTCGTGGAGTGTCAAAAACCTTTTTCAGCACTTAGACCCGGTTAAACACAATCTTCTTTTTTCTGCTGGGCTTAGATGCCGTACTTTATAACTACTAGAGCAACAGATAAGAGCAGTTAATATTCGCAGCCTCCGAGTATACCGAACAACTGATACCTAACGAGTGATACCTAACGAGTGATTATTTTGCGTGCGCTTTTGATAATTTTGCTAGGGTCTGCTTGCGGCGGAGTGTTCATTCCGGTCTTGACCGCAGGCCGTGCGGCTATGGTTTCCATCCAGCGTTGGACCTGCGGGAAATCATCAACCGGGGTGCCGCTCCATTCATTAATAAAAATCCAGGGGTAGGTAGCCATATCGGCAATGGAGTATTCGCCGGCGATAAACTCGGTTTTTTCTAACTGCTTGTCCATAACACCAAAGAGGCGATGGACTTCGTTGTGGTAGCGGGCAATTGCTGCTGGAATTTCTTCTTCCATATAGCGATAAAACACATTGGCTTGTCCCATCATTGGACCAATGCCCGACATTTGGAACATCAACCACTGTAATACTTGGTAACGGGATTTATCATCATGACCATAAAACTTGCCGCATTTCTCTGCCAGATAGATCAGGATGGCGCCTGATTCTGCTAGGGCAAAACCATCATTGTTGTGATCAACAATGGTTGGGATTTTTCCATTTGGGCTGATTTTAGTAAACTCAGGGCTGTGCTGGTCTTTTTTGCTGAAATTCATTAACTTCAGCTGGTATTCAAAGCCCATTTCTTCCAGAGCAATGCTGACCTTGTAGCCATTGGGTGTTGCTGCAGTATAAAAATCAAGCATAAGCTTTTCAAGTATCCAATTAGTATAGTTTACCGAGTGTCTGTTTATTATAGTCGCTGAGTTCATCCAGACGGTTATCCCGAACTTTGAGTACCCATTCGGGATCCTGCAATAGGGCGCGACCAACGGCGACTAGATCAAACTCATGCCTATTCAAACGGTCTGCCAGGTTTTCAAATGAGCTCATATTGATAGCCGAGGTATCCACCATATCGCGTTTTTCTTCATCAATAAAGCCGCTGTTTAAACCCAGACTACCCACGGTAATGGTCGGCTTGCCTGTCAGTTTTTTAACCCAGCCAGCGAGATTCAGTGTCGAGCCATCAAATTCGGCGTCCCAAAAGCGTCGAGTTGAACAATGAAAGATATCTACACCGGCAGTAACTAATGGTTCAAGGAATTTTTCCAGTTCTTCAGGAGTATTTGCCAACTTGGCATTGTAGTTTTGTTGTTTCCATTGTGAGAATCGCAATACGATCGGGAAATCTTTTCCACAGCGGGCGCGAATCGCTTTTACAATGTCTACGGCAAAGCGGGTTCTGGCCACCATATCACCGCCGTATTCATCTTCGCGTTGGTTAGTATATTCCCAGAAAAACTGATCGATGAGATAGCCGTGTGCGCCATGAATTTCAACACCGTCAAAACCTATTGCTTGAGAGTCAGCTGCAGCCTGGGCGAAGGCCTCAATGGTTTCTTTAATGTCATCCATACTCATGGCAACACCGTTGGGTTTGTTTTTGGTCACCAGCCCGGAAGGACTGTATGCCGGTACCGTTTCATCTGGGCCTGCACCTTTATTGGCTGCACGAATTGCGCCTACATGCCAGAGTTGCGGAATAATCTTGCCACCGGCCGTGTGAACTGCATCAACAACCTTTTTCCAGCCTGCTAGAGGTTTTTCACCGTAAATATAAGGAACATTAGGGTAACCATTAGCGGCTTTATGGCCTACACAGGTGCCTTCGGTAATTATTAGGCCGACATCATTTTTTGCCCGCCTTGCATAGTAGGCAACCACCAGATCATTGGGTATACCTTCGGGGCTGAAGGTTCTGGTCATTGGTGCCATAACCACGCGATTGCGAAGTGTAAGGGAACCGATATTAACTGGATCAAATAAGTTGGTAGCAGACAGTGGCATTGAGGTAATCCTAATGTGTGGGTAACGCCCGATTATACTGCCAAATGCCGGTGGTAGAGCATATTGTTGATGTAGCTTGCGCTATTCACTCGGGGGGGTGTGGCGCCAGCGTTTAAATACACGCCGGAAGTTGGTAGTTTTGAGATAGACCAATAGAAAGCTGATGCCGAGCTACTGCTGGCGAATGTAGCTGTAACTGAGAGAAACAAGGCGGCATAATTTAAAGCTTTAGACGACAACTGTCTTGACAAACGCCGCCCACTCGATCAGGGGAAGAGCCTATTTATTAGACTAAAGCTCATTCTCCGGTTCTATTGATTTCTATATATATATTAAGCGGGGAAATTACTCAAATATTATATTTCCATCTTTCCATAACGCAAAATCATCCCAGTAAATTTGCAACACACCATTATGGTTTTTAACATAGTCTACTGTAGCTCTTGAGGTGTATAGCTTCATTGGGTTATAACAACTTAACCCATCAGGATTGCTATCATCAGGATGATGAGTAAAATTGGTTACATCAAAAATAATTTGCTTCACACCATTATCGGGAGTTACAGCAAGCACAAAACGACCGTTTGTAGCATTTCCTTCTTTAAAATATAGCTCAATAGTCATCCATTGATTAACCGGAATCGAAAAATCAGAGTTATGCTCTTCCCATATTTCTACCCACCATCTATCAGGCTTGACATCAGCTTTTAAATTGAAGGTTAATATGTTTGAGCTAGGATCGGTTTTATGCATACCTAAAGAAATTCTAAAAGGATGGTCATCACCAATCCAGCCAGGATTATTCCAAAACTCCATTATAGTCATCCAGCTTACAGTAATAGTGCTAGAGCTTCTGATGATATTCCAGTCGCTTGGTAAGAACATCCTTACTTTTTGAGACATTTCGTAAATATTATTATTCCCACATATGCCCGCTTGTATACGACCTTTATATCCTCCTACATTGGCATCTTTCAACCAGAAATGTAGAATTTTATTCGATGAGTTGCCTGGCTCTTCTATGATCTTTGCATGCCTCATAGTAGAATCCCCACCCTCATAAAAAATCGAGAAATTACCAATATTTGGGTGTCTATCAAGATCGTTTTTCCAATCATTAGGTGCGCTTACAGAGTTATCAACACCCTCAATATCAACTCTAGAGCTTACATCTATAAGGTAATCTTCAAAACCAGATACAAAAATTGATCCAACAGAACTGCGAGTTGTAACCATGTGGGAACTGGGTTGGAATCCAGAGTTAAACATTAATTCAAGTGCTTGTGCGTTGCCTAATTTGAATAAAAGAAGAATAAGTAGTATGTGAGTTGAACATCTTTTAATATGTTGAAGTTTCATTAAATTGCACCTCTGAATTTTTCGAAAACAATGCCGCTAACTCTAGTGCATCATCTTTTTTAATATGACGATCCTCTTGACGAGGATGGACAATGATACCTTGAACCCCCAAAGCGATAATTTTATTTGCAAATTCAACTGCATAATACACTCAAACAGGGCGTGTCAGTGTGTAAAAGGCGTAAATAGCCTGCATTGCAGGTCAGTTGATCGTTTATAATGGTGCATCCTCCGGGGTTTGATCACAGCCTTGGAATTTAAAACTCGGGATTAACCATGAATAATAATGATGTTTTACGCCGGATTCGCTATGTTTTTGATTTGAATGATTCAACCATGATGGCGTTGTTTGCCTCTAATGGTGATGAAGTCAGCCGTAGTGAAATTAGTGACTGGCTGAAGAAAGAAGATGACCCTGCCTTCGCTGAATGTAGTGATCAGCAGTTGGCCGCATTTTTAAATGGTTTTATTATCCATAGACGCGGTAAGAATGACGGACCACAGCCAGTGCCCGAAAAAAGACTCAATAACAATATAATTCTCAGGAAAATCAAAATCGCTTTGAACTTGCAGGCTGATGAGTTTCTGGCTTTGGTGAATCATGCCGATATGGATATCAGCAAACATGAACTGAGCGCCTTTTTCCGCAAATACGGACACAAACATTACCGTGCGTGTAAAGATCAGGTATTGCGTAATTTTTTGAACGGTTTACAGGCCAAGCACCACAACGCTGATGGTTGAAGCAATGCGGGCAGGGTTTTTAACAGCGGTCAAAATATTTAATATCGCGGCGTTTTTTTGCTTTTTGTCAGTTGTTGCCGATGCTGTCGAACGGGTGTTTTGTAGTGCAATTCAGTTAGATTAACATGGGTGGTAGAAGTCTTATTGGTTTCCAGCTCAAAACGATAAAAGGATTCAATAGCATGACAATACAGCTTATCAAAAATATTTCAGGGTTTAAAAGAAGTGCAATTACACTCGTTTTAGCGATGTTTGCATCACCTGTGGCACTGGCTCAGGATGCGGCGTCAGCTGAAGAGCTGGCTAAGCAACTTTCTAACCCTATTGCCTCCTTGATTAGTGTGCCGCTGCAGCTTAATTACGATTCCAACATCGGCAGCGATGATAAGGGTGAGAAATTCGTACTGAATATCCAACCCGTCATCCCCATTTCGCTAAATGAAGACTGGAATGTTATTTCCCGGACAATTCTACCCGTGGTATCCCAAGATGATATCTTTGCAGGTGTGGGCAGTCAGTTCGGCATTGGGGATATTGTCCAGAGTGTATTTTTCTCGCCTAAAGAGCCGACAAGCAAAGGTTGGGTATGGGGTGCAGGCCCGGTATTTTTACTACCCACGGCAACGGATGATTTACTTGGCGCTGAGAAATGGGGGGTTGGCCCTACAGCGGTTGTGTTGAAACAAAATGGCCCATGGACTTACGGTGCTCTTGGGAATCATCTCTGGTCGGTAGCTGGCGATAGTAATCGCGGAGATATCAATGCAACATTTCTGCAGCCTTTTTTATCATATACAACACCTAAAGCTGTTACTTTTGGCTTGAATACTGAAACTACCTATGACTGGGAGTCCGAACAGTGGGCAGTACCGCTTAATCTAACAGTCACAAAGGTGACCAGGATAGGAAATCAACTGGTCAGCGTAGGAGGCGGGGTGCGTTATTGGGTGGAAAGCACGGATAATGGGGCGGAAGGTTTCGCAGTGCGACTCATGTTTACCCTGCTGTATCCTAAATAATGGTGATTTCTGTAGCGAGGCAATCAATAGTCGTAACAGCACCTCGATCAGTTTACAATTAACCTTATTCAACCGAGCTTCAGGATATTTTGAAAACCTATAAAACTTTATTTCCCATTCTGATTTTGAGCTTGCTCTTTTTGAGCGCCTGCGCCACAGTTATAAATCAAGCCGGCAGTGGGATGGCGGGCAATTTACATGCTGCGATAATGAATCAGGATGATCCCGAAATTGTTCGTGATGGTGCGCCGGCATTTTTGCTGATGCTGGACAGTTTTATCGAAGGCTCGCCGAATAACGCCCCGATGTTAGGTGCAGCAGCAGAATTATATGCCGCTTATGGGGTTCTGTTCGTGGCTAATGAGAACAGAGCAAACCGGCTGACCCGACGCGCCTTTGATTATGGTCAACGATCCCTGTGTGCCAGCAATGCAACCGGCTGTGATCTTGAGTCAATAACTTATCAGCAGTTTGAAGAGCAACTGGCACAAATGGAAGAAGACGATGTAGCCAGTTTGTATTCTTTGGGCTTAAGTTGGATCGCCTATATTAAAGTACATAGTGAAGACTGGGGGGCACTCGCCAAATTGCCTCGGGTTGTGTCAATTTTTAATCGCGTACAGGCGCTGCAACCGGAGTATCAGGCGATTAAAGTAGAGCATTTCCTCGCAGTTTTAAATACCATCAGGCCGCCTGCCTTAGGTGGGAACTTTCCTGCCGGAAAGGATCATTTCGAGCGTGCAATAAGTCTTTCAAATGGCAAGGATCTCTCGATTAAGGTTGATTTCGCCCGCTTTTATGCGCGTACACTCTACCAGCGAGAAATACATGATCGTCTGCTGAATGAAGTGATTGCTGCCGAAGCCTATCAAAAAGGCTACACCCTGTTTAATATTCTTGCTCAAGTTGAAGCTCAGCAGTTGCTAGATAGCGCCGAAGACTACTTCTAGATAAAATATTGCAAACTGGATATCCAAAAAATATGCACAAACAGACACCTATTTTTGCACGAACAAAACAAATCACTTTCGCTATAGCACTGCTGTGCCTGGCATCTTTCAGCAGCGCACAGACGATTAAAATTGCCACATTGGCGCCGGAAGGCTCCGGTTGGATGAATGATATGCGCGCCGGGGCAGCTGAAATAAAACAGCGTACAGACGGCCGGGTGAAATTCAAGTTCTATGGCGGTGGTGTGCAAGGTAACGATAATCAGGTGCTACGCAAAATGCGCATCGGTCAGTTACACGGCGGTGCATTTACATCTAATGCGGTAAGTGTATTTGAGAAAAATGCACAGCTTTATGCCGTACCTTTGTTATTTACCAGTCCAGAAGAAGCCCGCTATGTGCGGGCAAGAATGGACCATGACCAACGCGCTGCTCTTGAGGATGCCGGCTATGTGAATTTCGGTTTCGCCGGCGGTGGTTTTGCATTTATTATGTCAAAACGACCCATATCAAAGCCGTCTGATACCAAGGGTTTGAAAATTTGGGTGCCGGACAATGACCCAATGGCATTTGGTGCAGTCCAGGCGATGGGTGTGTCACCGGTAAAACTACCACTCACGGATGTTTTAACCGGCCTGCAGACCGAATTGATAGACACCATTATGTCGCCACCGGCAGCGGCCATTGTATTGCAGTGGAATACCGCAATAACCTATATTACTGAGCAGCCCCTGGCCTATATTTTTGCGATTTTAATTATCGAAAAAAAGGCCTTTGAGCGCCTACAGCCAGACGACCAAAGCATCGTGCGTGATGTTATGGAGCGGGTCTACCTCAAATTTGATCAGCGCGGAGATGCCGAGAATGCAGCGGCTCATCTAGCCCTGTTAAATGATGGCATTCAACCTGTCAGTCTGGATGCCAAACAGCTGGATGTCTGGAAGGCTGCTGTACGCGATTCCAACCATAAATTGGCCGCCGAGGGCACCATCGATTTACCGCTGTTAATTAAAGCGGAATGTTATGTCACAGCCTATCGCTCAAATATACAAGAGCCTGACTGTTAATAATGCTGTTTTAGAAATTTGATGACGCGCAACAATACCATCCTAGACAAGCTGGAAAAAGCCGGTACGCTGGCAGAAAACACGCTTTTGGTAAGTATTCTTATCAGTATGGTGTTGCTGGCGGGAGCACAGATATTTTTACGCAACATCTTTGACTTCAGCTTGTTCTGGGCTGATGAAATGTTGCGGCTGTTAGTGCTATGGCTGACTCTTGCCGGAGCCATGGTCGCCAGTCGTATGGATAAACAGATTCGCATTGATGTGCTCGATCGGTTTATGTCACCTAAGTTGCAAAAACTGAACCGAATTTTTGTGAATTTTTTTACCGCATCAGTATGTGCTTTATTCAGCTGGCATAGTGCCCGGTTTGTGATGGCCTCCTATGAGTACGGCGACACTTTATTGCGCGATACCCCAGCCTGGTTGCTGCAAATCATCCTACCTATCGGTTTTGGCTTAATGGCCTATCGTTATCTGGTATTTGTTTTTCGTGGCCTGTTTAAGCGCCAAGACCCAGGCGCCGGCGAGTGATTACAATACTTATTCTGTTTCTCCTGATTCTGTTGGGAGCACCCTTGTTTGCAGTGATCGCAGCCGGTGCTTTTTGGAGTTTTTACCAAGCGGATATTGACCTACAGGCAATGGTGATTGAGTTTAACGGAATTGCCGAAATGCCAATTTTGCTGGCTATTCCGTTATTTACATTTGCAGGTTATATGCTCAGTGAAAGCAAAGCACCAGAGCGAATGGTGCGCTTGACCTCAGCTTTGATGGGCTGGATGCCGGCAGGATTAGCTATCGTATCGCTGGTGGCTTGTGCTTTTTTCACGGCGTTTACCGGGGCCTCAGGAGTCACAATTATTGCGCTTGGAGCGATCTTGTTCCCAGCCATGCAGAAGGCCGGTTATCCGAATAAATTTAACCTCGGCTTGGTTACATCTGCGGGCAGTCTCGGATTGTTATTTGCGCCATCCTTACCCTTGATTTTATATGGTGTGATTGCGGAAGTACCAATTGCAGATTTATTTTTAGCGGGTTTACTACCCGGATTTTTAATGTTGTTAATTCTTTCGGGTTATAGCATTTGGAAAAATCGTGCTATCCGCGTTCCTCTGGGTTATTTTTCCTGGCAAGAAGTCCGCTCAGCCTTACGCGAATCCGTTTGGGAGATCCCACTGCCGATTGTTGTTCTTGGTGGGGTTTATAGTGGGTATTTTGCCATTTCCGAAGCGGCGGCGGTTACCGCGCTCTATGTTCTTATCATTGATGTGCTTATACTCAAAGAGGTTTCATTTAAAAAACTTCCAGCTATCATCAGAGAGTCGATGATTTTGGTGGGCGGTATTATGCTGATACTGGGTGTATCGCGCGCCTCTACCAACTTCATGATTGATGCCGGTGTACCACAACAAATGCTGGAATGGATCAGCGGCTTTGTCAGTAGTGAAATTGCCTTCATGATGATGTTATTGGTCTTTTTGCTGGTGCTGGGCGCCATTCTGGATATTTTTTCGGCAATTGTGCTGGTGGTGCCGCTTATACTGCCGGTAGGTATTCAATTTGGTATTGATCCAATTCATTTGGGGATTGTTTTTCTTGCGACTATGCAGCTGGGGTACATTACCCCACCAGTGGGCTTGAATTTATTTATTGCCGGTTATCGCTTTGATCGATCTATCGTGGAAGTTTATCTGTCTACCTTGCCGTTTTTCTTCCTTTTGCTTGTCTCGGTTCTGCTGATTGCGTTCTGGCCGGCGTTATCCCTGGTATTGTTGAGTTAGGTCTCTCTGTTGTTCTGATCAGAATAGGGGACAGACTGACCCCAATTATTCCAATTATTCGCTTTTCTAAATAAGGAGCTTACTTGCGATCATGAAAATCACGTTTCAGAAAACAACCATTTTATTGATGTCTATCGCGATCGTGCTTCTGTTGATCTGCTCTGTGTACTACTACATGCATGTCTCCGCCAGGGGCGGCTACGTCCATGTGGTGTTAGAAGCTGCCGAGAACATGTTGAAGATTGACAAAGACCTTTCCCAGCAAAGCTCCGAGGACCTCAAAGAAAGAGTCGACATGACACTCGACTGGTACTTGTGGAAAGTGCACAGACTAAGCCAACACCCAAAGCTGATCGACGAGGAGAAGAATCACTTCGAGCGAGTGGAAAGAATGGCCCTTGAGGCGGGATACGACCTGTCTGGTGAAGAGTTAACCGGGCATAGGGAAGAGGCTTATTACAAAGTTCATGAGACCCTTTAACTTCGGGGTTTCCAGTGCGCGAGTCCGATGTCCGCTTCAGCCAGTTACCGACCGTTTCAATGAGTCGCAATAGGGCGAATTGAGTATAGGATAGAGTATAGGATAGAGTATAGGATAGAGTATAGGATAGAGTATAGGATAGAGTAGGGGGCAGGCTGAAGCGCCCCCAGTTCAACGGACACTTTTAATCAGCTCAACAGGTGTTTATAAGCCAACCAATCCAGATAGGGTGTAAAGCCTTTATCAATTGCATCGTGCATGCGTTTTTCAAAAGTTTGCTGGTACTCGTAGGCAATACCTGCGCGATTAACTGCACAGGGATCCCGAAAGGCTGAATCAAGCGATTGCTCAGCTTTTTTAGACTGCTGAAAACTGGATTTTAAACACGCATTCTCTATTTCTACCTGTGACACATTTATATCTAGGAATTTAACTACTCTATTAAACACACGAACCGGGTCGGGCTTAAAGTCTTCAAAGCGGATAATAAGATAATTCTCAGCACTTCTAGTTTCTAAGGCAGAACGCCAAAAATTTAAATAATTAAGCAAATATTTTTGTACTGATAAGCTTGAAAGTTGATGCTTGCTATCAATGAATTTACAAAACCCTTCAGCAGTTAATATTTTGCCGCTCAGTGTGCGCCTCCATGAAGAATACAGGCAATCTCTTGGGTCTCTAATAATGAATATAGTCTTTGGCTTGCGTGGGTATACATCAGGCAGACTATGATGGAAGCGTGGCACAGGGCTGGTTTTGAAGACGCAAGTACGACCATCGTATAAACCTGGAAATAGCGTTTTCCAACCATGATTTCCAGGTACATACCGGAAGGAATCTTCACCGCTATGTTGCCCCCTGTGTCAGGATAGTTGTCGCCTCTAATATTTCATTAAGAGGTAGACAATAATGCGTACAATACATAATCAATCATTTAAAAAGCAGGCTGTAGAAAAGGCCCTGAGTCGGGCACACGG
>JAKITM010000078.1 GCA_021648045.1 Lysobacterales bacterium | reverse complement strand
CCGGGGGAAGTTCAACAAATAGCGCATGGTATTGATACACAGCGGCTCAAACCCCTAGCGATTGCCAGCAGCAGCGGAAAATTGCGCCTGTTGGTGCCAGGTCGAATTCATCCAGGCAAAGGCAAACAACTACTTCTTGATGCCTTGCCGCAGCTAAGCCAGATTGCAGATATCTATTTATTGGGTAGCGGCAAAGACGGTGAAGATTTCTTCGGTATTTCCGGAGTACATGTCATTTACCAGTACCAACAGGATGAACTGGCAGAAGAAGTTGCGCGGATTGCCCCGGATGCCGCACTATTATTATCCAGCGTACCGGAAACTTGGAGTTATACTTTCTCGGAAATGATGGCTCTGGGAATCCCGCTTATAGCGACCGATCTTGGGGCATTCAAAGAAAGGCTTGTGGATGGAGAAAACGGCTGGCTGATTCAAGCGGACGCAGAAAGTCTGGTCAACCGGATAAGCACTCTCGCTGAGAGTCGGGAATTACTTACCGCAGTAGCCGCTAAACTACGCCAGTCGCAAGCGACTACGCTTGAGGATATGTTGCGCAGTTACCATCCTTTGTTAATGAACACGGTAGCATCAAGGGTTCGGCAAGTCTCACAGAAAATTTCTGTTGCTGAGTTGCAAAATGACTTCCAGGCTATGCAGAGCAATCGCCTGATAAAATCCATTCGGACACTGAAACAGCAGGAAAAACTCAGTAAAGCCGAGTTGCGAAAGCGTGCCAACTGGGCTGATGGGATCAATGCTGAACTTGATTTAAGTAACAAATCACTGCGTAATAAAGCCCATGAGCATGAGCTTCTTCAGCAACAAACCAGTACTGAAATTACGCGTATTAACCAGGAGTTAATAGAACGCACAGACTGGGCACAAACAGAAATCAGCAAGCGGCAAACACAGCTAGAAAATTGGCGCGAACGCGCCCACAACTGGGAAGACCTGCACCAGAAAAGTGCGGAAACACTGTCACAAGTATTAGGCAGCCGTTCATGGCAATTAACCAAACCCTTGCGCGCGGCTAGCCGTCTTGGTCGTAACCTGACCGACCTGCAAATTCATAGGCCAAGCCGTTGGTCCTATATTCTCAAAAGATTGCGCCAAAGTTTGGCAATTCGAGGGTTTTCGGGAACCTTACAAAGGGCGCAACATCATCAAGAATCCGCACCCCAACCAGATACTCAAGCGGAAGTTATTGACACTGCAACAGCGTTACAAACAGTTACTAAAATTGATAAAAATCCGGAAATTAGCCCACTTGGTTTTTCGTTTGAAGCACAACCTGTTGTTTCCATAATCATCCCTCTTTATAACCAGTATGCTTTTACACAAACCTGCCTGTTATCCCTGCAGCAGGCTGCCAATCGGATCCTCTTTGAAATTATTCTGGTTGACGACTGCTCCACTGATCAAACAGCGTTGTTATTGCAAGCGTGTAGCGGTGTTACCACCTTGCGAAATAGCGAAAATTTTGGCTTTATAGGCAGTTGCAATTCCGGCGCCGAACAAGCCCGCGGGAAATATCTGTTATTTTTAAATAACGACACCAAAGTAACAAACCATTGGTTGGACAGGCTGGTTGCTACTTTCACCGAATTTCCTAAAGCTGGAATTGTTGGCTCCCGACTAATATACCCCGATGGCAGCCTGCAAGAGGCCGGCGGAATTATATTTAGTGATGCTAGCGGCTGGAATTACGGACGCAATGGCAATGCCGACGACCCCCGCTATCAGTTTGCCAGAGAAGTTGACTATGTTTCCGGTGCAGCACTAATGATCCCTGCCAGTTTATTTACAGAGTTTGGGGGCTTTGATAATCACTATGCACCAGCCTATTACGAAGATACCGATCTGGCATTCACGTGCCGCAAGGCTGGCTATCAAGTGTTAGTGCAACCGCGCTCAACCGTGATTCATTTTGAAGGCATCAGCTCTGGTACCGATCTTAATCAGGGCATGAAAAAATACCAGCTGGTCAATCATAAAAAATTCCAGCAGCGGTGGGCAGACCAGCTGAGATTACAACCAGCCCCCATCACTGATCCCGATGACATTTCAACCGTTCGTGCTGCCGCCGAGCATTACCGCCAGAAAAAACTTTTACTGATTGATGCCTGCACACCCCGGCCTGATCAGGACTCAGGTAGTGTGCGAATTATTAATCTGATGCGGATATACCGTGACCTTGGCTATCAAGTCTCGTTCTTTCCGGATAATCGTCAGTGGGACGGTAAATACAGCCAGGCATTGCAAAGTCTCGGTGTAGAGGTTTTGTACGGAGAATGGATCAAAAACCTGCCAGAATTTTTCAGCCAGCGGGGTAAATCATTTGATACAGTCATCGTATCCCGACACTATGTTGCCGAAAATTATCTTAACTTCATAAAAGAATACATGCCCCAGGCTAAGCTTATTTTTGATACCGTTGACCTGCATTACCTGCGTGAACAACGCCAAGCGGATCTGGAACAAGACCCGGCGCTTCACCGAGCGGCCGCCCGCAGCCGTCGTGCTGAACTAAAGATCATTAATCAGGCAGACACAACTCTGGTTGTCAGTCCCTTCGAGCAATCCATTCTCGCTAATGATGCACCGCAAGCCCGGGTAGATGTGGTTTCTAATATCCACCCCATTCACGGTTGCCGTAAGTCCTTTAGCGATCGGCAAAATATCTTTTTTATTGGCGGTTACCAACACCCGCCAAATGTTGACTCTGCCATTTGGCTGGCCAAAGAAATCTGGCCATTAATCCACCAACAATTACCCGGCGTGAACTGCTTCCTGCTGGGCAGCAAGGCGCCCAAGGTAGTGCAGGAACTCTCCGGTGACGGGCTTATATTTAGAGGGTTTGTTGAAGAGTTAGAACCTTGGCTGGATAATTGCCGTATTGCGCTTGCACCTTTGCGCTATGGTGCTGGGGTAAAAGGCAAAGTTAATATGAGCATGAGCTTTGGGCAACCGGTAGTCGCCTCCAATATCGCGGTGGAGGGTATGTATGCAGAAAATGGTCGGGAAGTGCTGGTTGCAGATGACGCCGAGACATTCGCTGCAGAAGTTGTGCGACTTTATCAGGATGAGGCTTTGTGGAACAAGCTATCGGAAAATGGACTGAAAAATGTGGAAAGGCATTTTTCTTTTGCTGCAGCACAAAAAAATATTGTTTCGATGATGGCTGCCTTAAATGAAAAACCCCTAGAGGAAAAACCCTAGATAATAAACATAGATAAAGTAATTATTTCAGCCTAAATTCAATATTATGCGGTTTCTCCAAAGAAAATATTATACTCACGCTATCAGTTTCTTCTTCTGTCTGATTGTTGTACTTTCCCATCAACATTAAATGCTTACCGCCCGGCTCTAATTCAAACACCTCGCCCGGCGGTATTAGCATTTCCTGAATCTCCTGCATTTTGCTCATGCCACTACTGTCGACAATAGTTTCATGCAAGCTAACCGAAGCGTACTGTGGGCTACTGAACTCACTAATGCGAAGCGAAACTGAACCGGAATTTCTAAACACACCATAGGCCGCTGTCATCTTCTGCCCCGGAGGCATTGCCCGCACCCAGGCATCTTCAACCACAAATGCAGCCGTTGGGGTTTGTGCAGACGGCTGGCAGGCTGATAGCATAAGAAGTGAGAGCAGAATACCGCTGGTAATAGCAAAGCGCATAATTTTGACCGATAAATTGAAATTTGTAGTATTCTAGCCTTTCTTCAATTTGCTTGCAGACTCTCCCATTTATTACACGCTAGCAGTACCCTAACGAGATAAAAAAATGCTCAATCGTCACACACACGATACTATTTTAGAACTAAACATAGCTCGCCCGCCTGTTAATGCCCTAAATGCGGAGCTGGTTCAGGCATTGCATACACAAATTGATAGCGCTTTGGCTGATGGTTTTGAGGCAATCGTAATTTCCGGCCAAGCTGGGATTTTCTCAGCCGGTCTTGATGTGCCGGAACTGATGAGCTTCAAACGCCCGCAAATGATAGAGTTCTGGATTGAGTTTATGTCCTTGCTACGCTGTATCGCGCTGTCCCCTATCCCAATCGTGGCCGCTATTACCGGACATAGCCCTGCCGGTGGTGCGGTTATTGCCCTACCCTGTGATTACCGGATTATGGCGCATGGGGGCGAAAAAGGTCCGTATAAAATCGGTTTGAATGAAGTTCAGGTCGGCTTGGTTGTGCCGCCGGTAATTTACACTAGTCTGGTTCGCCTAACGGGTGCAAGAATAGCCAGTCAACTGGTGGTGGAAGGGGTATTGATTAACTCCGATACCGCGCTAAGCTATGGCTTGGTTGATGAGACTCAGGAAACCAAAGATGTTGTAGCAGCAGCCCTGAATTGGTGCCAAAAACACCTAGCCTTACCTCGCCATGCAATGCTCAAAACTCGGGCCATAGTTCGCCGCCCTCTAGTTGATGCCTACTCTTCTGATGATTATTTCAAAATAGATGACTTTGTTGATCATTGGTTCCATGACAGCACCCAGGCGGTATTGCAAATGCTGGTGAAACAATTGGGCAAACGCTAGATCAACACCACACAGGCTCATTAAAACTACACTGCTAGAAATTAACCGCCAACTTATTATCTTAGGTCTTAGCTACGAGCTTATCGATTAGGTCAACCAATACCGCCGCCGTGGCCCCCCAGATATTATGCTGCTGCCACTGCCAGGAATAGACTGTATGCTGACAATCCGCATACTCAATTATGCGTTTCTGGTAACAGCTGCGATCCAAAACCTCGGCTAACGGCACTTCAAATGCGGCGGAAACTTCGCTACTGTCCAATACCAGTGATACCGGGGTTTTTACCAAGCCAACTACCGGCACCATGCGGTATCCAGATATCGTGTCAAAATTATCCAGCACCCCCAGCGGAGTGATTTTTTGCGGGGGAATGCCAACCTCTTCATGCGTTTCTCGCACCGATGCGGCTACCTCATCGACATCACAGTTTTCAATGCTGCCACCGGGGAAGCTGATCTGACCCGGATGGGTGGCCAGCTCCATACTACGCACAGTGAACAACATAGTAGGGCCTTGCGGGTGGCAAATAATAGGTAACAAAACACCTGCCGTTCGCGGAGGAATATAGTCCGCACTCTGTCCCTGCGGCCGATAGCCATGCACGGGTAATTCACAAGGCTCAACTTGAAGTGAATGCAGTGCCGGAGTTAAGCGCTCTGATAAATCATCAAAGATATTTTTGCCCTGCAAATCATCCAGCTTGATCACAACAATAACTCAGCTCGGGCATCTAAAAGGCCAAGTACTTGTTGCTGCTGAAATCGGGATAATGTAGACCAGCCGGCAATTTCGCCCTCAGTGCGAAAACACCCAGTACAGATTCTAGCGGCATTTAAGCGGCAAACTGAAGTGCAAGGCGATAAGCTTTCAAGCTCGTTGCTGGAATCGGTTCGAGGAGGGGTATTCATTGAATATTTATTCTATCCGGGTGCGGATGATACTTCGCCTATAAAAAAAGCGGCAATTGCCGCTTTTTTATAAACTGAGTCAGCTAAGCGGATTACTTAGTAATTTCAACCAGTTTCAGGTCAAAAGACAGCGCTTCATTCGGCCCAATTACCGGTGCTTGTCCAGCTTCGCCAAAAGCCATTTCCGGTGGCATGAATACCTGCCAAGTGGCTCCAACTTTCATCAGTGGCAATACTTCCTGCCAGCCTTTCATAACCGAATTAACTTTAACGCCCGTTAATGGAACACCGCGGGCGAATGAACTATCAAACTCACGACCGTCCATTTTGGAACCACGGTAATGGATTGTAATTTCACCATCTGCTTTGGGCCGTGGACCTGCACCTTCTTCAATCACCCGGTACTGAATGCCACTAGGTAACACGGTGATGCCTTTTTTCTTACGATTTTCAGCAAGGTATTTATCACTCTTGATCTGGTTTTCAGCAGCCAATTTCTTAATTGCAACTTCACGCTCTTTCTGTACCCTGGCACTGAATTCGCGTAATTGAGCAACCATATCTTCCTGAGTTACCCGCGAATCTTTGCCACTGGCGGCATCCCGAATCGCTGCAACCACTGAGTCGACATTGATTTCTGTACTACGGGACTGAATTTGTTTACCCAGATCCCAACCCAGGGCATAGCTAAGTTTACCCTTATCGGTATTTACATCTTGAGCAGCTACCGTGCCGGCGAGTAGTAAAGTCAGCACTAATGTTAGAAGTCTTACTGGCATTCGAAATTCTCCATTGTTTATAAAATCATCCGTATCGGATCAGTTAGCAACAGCATTTGCGCGCCCTACGACCGGAAAGCAGGATATTTTACCCCACTCGGCTGTTGCTTTCCATGCAATTTATAGTTTCATCCAGATTATGACTATTTTGACAGCAAGTCTTTAATCTAAAAAGCAGGTATCAATATCGCTAAATACTGGTGTGTTTTACCAAAACAGGGTTACTTCCTATAGCCAACGCCAGCGCCAAACTACCATTAATAACACTTATCTCATTGTATATATTAATTTATTTATCACTCAGACATAGTTGGCATAATTTCTGCATATAGTATTGCGAATAGAATCAATCTACATTAACAACAGGAGGAAAGACCATGAGTGTCTTCTCAAGATTAAGCGATATTATTAATGCCAACATCAATACTATGCTGGAAAAAGCCGAGGACCCGGAAAAAATCATCCGCCTGATGGTCCAGGAAATGGAAGATACACTGGTTGAAATCAGGTCATCAGCCGCTAAATGCATTGCTGAGAAAAAAGATCGGTATCGGCAGATTAGATATTTAGAAGAGGATTTTGCCGATTGGGCTAAAAAAGCCGAACTGGCTGTCAGTAAAGATCGTGAAGATCTAGCCCGAGCCGCATTGCACGAAAAAGCTGAAATCAGCCGACGCATCGAAGTATTAAAGGCCGACCTTGAAGTCGTTGAGGATCAACTGCAGAAGTTCGACCAGGACATTACCCTGCTGCAGAACAAGCTGACCGATGCCAAAAACCGGCAACGCAGTATCGCTTTACGCCAACAAACAGCCAAAACCCAGCTGCGCACTCGCAAACATGTATACAACGACCAATTAGACGACCTTATGTATCGCTTTGAAACTGCCGAGCAGCGCATAGAGCGGGTAGAGTCTGAAGCAGAAGCCATGTCTATGGGCCGTAGCAGTAGCCTCGCCGAGCAAATCGATGAGTTGCAAAACGACGATGATATTCGCGATGAGCTTGATGCACTCAAAGCTCGCATGAATAAGTCTCCTGCAGCAAAGAAAAAAGGAAAAGACAATGCCTGAAGTAGCAATTGTATTATTCCTAACCATTGTCGCGCCAATTTGGCTGTTCCTGCATTATTCTGCAAAGAACAAAAACAGTAAGGGTCTTACCAATGAGGATGAGAAGATGCTGTCGGAAATATGGGGAAGCACTCGAAAAATGGAAGAGCGCATCCATACCCTAGAACGGATTCTGGACAGCAACACGCCGGATTGGAGAAGACAGCAATGAGCGGAAATAGAAACAAAAACCCACAGCGCCGGCTGTACCGGGATGTAGACAACGGCAAACTGGCTGGTGTATGTGCAGGTATTGCCGTGTACTTTGGTTTCAACCTGAAGTCTTTGCGGCTGGTATGGGGAATCGCCTTCCTGTTTTTCTGGCCAGCACTTATATATCTGGTTCTGGCGTTGTTGATACCCCGTAAACCGGAGAATCTTTTCGCCAGCGAAGCGCAGGAAAATTTTTACCGGGGCGTGAATAGTGACCCAAGACAACTATTCGGTGACCTGAGGCTGCGTTTTCGCGATCTTGATATGCGCCTGCAGAAAATGGAGACACATGTGACTTCTCGTTCCTTTGATTTTGACCAGGAACTTGGCAGGGAAACAGGCTCATAGGATCAAATTGAGCCCAAGCGACTAATTTATTAGATGAATTATGTAAATAGCTGTAACTAAAACACTGCGGATACGGTCTTTACTATATATGCTGATATTTAAGCCTGTTGCCCACAAACAAACGGGTAAACAAGCAGATAACAAGAATATCGATGTACTCACTTAAGCAATAACTAAAAAGAGCTTAGATTATGAAAACTACAAATGTAATTTCCATACCAGTAAAGCCTGAAATACCTGGGAAAATACACTTAGAACCGGTTAGCCCAACAGAAATAAGGGAAATCCCGCCCATTTTTTCTTCTGCCTGGGTCTCACTTTACCTCCAGTTACGCAATAAATGGCGCGGTAATACCTAAGAAACTATCTGTGGCTATCGATTGTTGCGGCTATCGGTTATTATTAGCAGTTCAACTTCATGAATTATCGGTAAACCACATGACCCCTAGCCTGTCGCGCCTGAACCAGCACATAAGAACCCTTGGCCTGTTGCTACTTACCCTGTTTCTTTTTGCCTGCGGCTCCAAGAGCGATCTTCACGAAGGTCGTAGCGCAGATGAACTGTATCTTGAAGCGAAAGCTGCCGTTACCAAAGGTAATTATTCGAAAGCTGCACAAATGTTTAGTCAACTGCAGACTCGTTACCCGTTCGGTCGTTACACCGAACAGGCGCAGTTGGAAATGGCCTTTGCCCAATACCGGTTGGAACAACCGGATCAAGCCATCGCTACTCTGGATAGATTTGTAAAAACCTACCCAGCTCACCCAAACATTGACTATGCGCTTTATTTAAAGGGTTTGGTTAATTTTGAAGAGAACTACGGTTTCCTGTCTAAAATTTTCCCATCCCGTGTACGCGATCGTGACCAAACCATCGCGCGCCAGTCTTTTAACGACTTTAATGAATTGTTAAGACGCTTTCCCGATAGCCAATACACACCTGATGCTCGTCAGCGCATGGTATACCTGAAAAATAATCTGGCTGGGTATGAAATCGAAGTCGCGCAATACTATATGCGCCGTACCGCCTATATTGCCGCAGCTAACCGGGCCCGCTATGTACTTGAAACTTACCCCGGCACTCCCGATACCTCAGTTGCCCTGCAGATTCTGCACCAAGCCTACACCGCGCTTGAAATGCAAGAACTGGCTGACAGCAGCCTCCGGGTGTTAGCCATGAACTTTCCAGATGATCCCTATGTCACGGGTCAAAGCCAGAAGAAAACCTGGCTTTCCTACTTATGGCCATTCGATTAAGAGCCAAGCTTTACGGTTTCTGATAAGCTCGGGGCATATCGCCTTTTGGGGATAAATAACGGTCGCGTAACAAACTCTGACGGGAAACCATAGGCGTTGTAACGCCTTTAATAATCACGACATCTGCTGCACTGCTAACCTCCAATGGATCGCCATCCCAGATCACCAGATTTGCTACTGCCCCAGTTTCTAGTTTGCCGCCAGCATAGGCGAAAACTTGTGCCGGAACAGCCGTAATTGCAGCCATAGCCGCCGCATAGGGCATGCCATTGGCCACCGCATTGCCAGCCGCCTGGCGAATTTTACGAATGTTGTGTGCCCCACCCGCTGAAAAAATCACCGCCACACCGGCAGCATTCAAAATTGCTGCATTCTCTAGCCGCGAACCCAAGCTATCGAAGCTTGCGGGCAGATTTGCCAGCGGGTCAATAATGACCGGCACTCCTGCTGCCTTTAGTTGCGCCGCTACCATCCACGCCTCAGCTGCCCCTGAAATCACCCCGTTTAAGCTATTAGCCTTGATGAATTCCAACGCACGAAGAATATCCGACGCCCGATTTACATTGAAAACATAGGGGTTATTACGAGATTTAAGTGCCAGTCTTCCCGCCTGTGTGAGCAACTGAAACGGGCCGTTTTGATCACCGCCTGAAGTTACTTCCGAGAACGCCTGTTCCAGCAACATATATTGCGCAGCCCGAGACCCCCCACTATCGCCTTTGCCGGCACTGCCGAGAGAAATAAACGACGCATTAACTCCTTGCGGAAAGCTGCGACCATCAAGTACAACCGGCGAGCCCTGCCCTTCAAAAATACTGCCCTTAGTTAAAGGACTTAATACCGCGTACAAAATCCCTTCAATGCGATTAATGGCAATCAGTGAGGATGCCGGATTATAGGCATAGTTGACATTGAACTCCGGGCGCATCTGTTTAAAATCTAGTGACTGATCAACCGTTGAGTCTTCCAGCGAAATTTCATTCAGACCTATTGTGCTCAAACCACCAAATAGACCAGGTGTAACATTTCTACCTTTGGCATCAATAGTCTCTGTGTCATTACCCGCCTGTAATTGCTTACCGATTTTGCTCAATTTTCCATTACGGATGAGTAAATCACTAGCCTCAAGAATCCCTGCAGATGAGAGCGTATGTATACGGGCATTTTTAATCAACAAATCCTGTGCCTGTAGCGTAGTAGTAGCACCCAGCAGTATCAGAAAAATTAAACTTATTATAAAATTACGCATTATTTTTTCTCTCCCAGTAACTGCCCAAGCTCAAAATCACTCACCGGTTGCAGCGCCGGGTTATCCCGGTCGTAGAGTAAAGCACCATCAATAAAGACCTGTTCCGCATGGGCGTACACGCTAAAGGGGTTTTGATTCCAAATGACCACATCAGCCATTTTTCCAACAACTAAAGTACCGGT